>JBCCCJ010000437.1:0-5435 GCA_039033615.1 Bacteroidota bacterium | reverse complement strand
GGCCATAGCTCTCATCGTAGCCTTCTTTGTTCCGAAGCTGTTGAATATGCCCAAAAGCAGCTTCAGAAACTTGTATCATCGGTCCTTGCATAATTTTTTGCTTTGAAACAAAGGTACAATTTCTTGGATTCCTTCTCAATCCATACGAAAGAGAAAGGTTGAGGTTATGAGCTCTTTCGAAGCAAATGTTTGAGCAAGGGAACCAGTCCGATCAGTTGACTTAGACCAAATAGGACCATTCCGATGGGAATCCATTCATGTATCTTGAACCAACTGTCCTCAATTTCTGGGGAGTTGATCGTGGAATAGGAATAATAAAACTGCCCAGGATTGGTATCAATGGCATAAAGGATTGATAGAACCATCCATACCAAACTGACAACGCTCCCCCAAAAGTGTAGGTTGGTCGAGCAGGTTTCGGGAACTTTCTGTCGAACTAACCAGCGATCATATCTCTCCATTAGCATCATCCAACCTCCTAAAAACAGTAGGATTTTACTCTGCTGAATAGAAAAATAGAGATCATAGATCGGGAGGTCAAAGAGTCGGTTGACTATGTTAGGCCGAATCGACAGGTATAAGCTAGTAGCTAAGAGATAAAGCCCAATCCAGTAAAAAGCCTTTCTAGGCTCAGATCGGGCCATTTGTTGCATCGTTTACAGGTTTCCTTACTTCCACTCTGAGGAAGTTACCCACGTCTCTTTATTTATACAAAAAAGCTTAGTATTTTCGTTTTTCCTGAAAATGTTAGCAATCTATGGCCAGTAAACCCACATATAACGAAGATAGCATCAAATCCCTGGATTGGCGGGAGCACATCCGCTTGCGTCCGGGTATGTACATTGGAAAGTTAGGCGATGGTTCTTCGCAGGATGACGGCATCTATATTCTGATCAAAGAAGTCATCGACAACTCCATCGACGAATACGTCATGGGACATGGCCGCAAGATCGACATCACCGTCAAGAGTGGCGAAGTAGTGGTGCGGGACTATGGTCGGGGGATTCCGCTAGGGAAAGTGATCGACTGTGTGAGCCGGATCAATACTGGCGGGAAATATGATTCAGATGCCTTCCAGAAATCGGTAGGATTGAATGGTGTGGGTACCAAGGCGGTGAATGCCTTGTCTAATTACTTCCGGGTAGAATCGGTGCGGGACGGGAAGGTAAAAGTGGCCGAATTTGAACAAGGAGTGATCGCCAAGGATCATAAAGTCAAAAAGACAGATGAGGAGAATGGCACCAAGGTGGTGTTCCGACCAGATGAAACGGTATTTAAGCACTATCGCTTCATCCCGGATTACATCGTCAACCAGATTCGGAACTACTCTTATCTGAATGCAGGTCTTTCCATCTATTTCAACGGGCAGCGCTATTACTCTAAAAATGGCTTGTTGGATCTGTTGGAGGAAAAGACCGATCCGGAAAGCATCCGCTACCCGATTGCTCACTTAAAGGATCACGACATTGAGTTGGCGATGACCCACGGCAATTCCTACGGGGAAGAATACTATTCCTTTGTCAATGGGCAGTACACCTCTCAGGGCGGTACTCACCTCCAAGCCTTCCGAGAGGCAGTGGTAAAAACCGTGCGGGATTTTTACGGCAAAAATTTCGATACGACGGACATTCGAGCCAGCATCATCGCGGCCATCAGCATTCGGGTGCAAGAGCCCGTCTTTGAGTCCCAGACCAAGACCAAACTCGGCTCTATCAATGTTGGCCCCAAAGGTCCCACCGTTCGGACCTTCATCAACGACTTTGTTACCAAGCATCTCGACGATCACTTGCACAAGAATCCTGATTCTGCGGCGGCTCTGCTCAAGCGGATTCAGCAGTCGGAGCGAGAGCGCAAAGAGATCGCGGGCATCAAAAAGCTCGCGAATAAACGCGCCAAGAAGGCCAACCTTCACAACAAAAAATTGCGCGACTGCCGGGTGCATCAAAGCGATAAGCGCGGCGACGAAGAAAAGAAACTGGCCACTACCCTCTTCATCACCGAGGGAGATTCCGCGAGTGGCTCCATCACCAAGGCTCGCGACGTCCAGACCCAGGCGGTGTTCAGCTTGCGCGGCAAGCCCCTCAACTGTTTTGGCCTGAACAAAAAGGTGGTGTATGAAAATGAGGAGTTCAACCTCTTGCAGCACGCTTTGAATATCGAGGACGGCATCGACGGCCTCCGCTACAACAATGTGGTCATCGCCACGGATGCCGATGTAGATGGCATGCACATTCGACTGCTGCTGCTGACCTTTTTCCTCCAATTCTTCCCTGATTTGGTGCGGGGCGGACACCTCTATATTCTGGAAACGCCTCTCTTTCGGGTCCGGAATAAGAAGAAGACCTTTTACTGCTATTCGGAAGAAGAAAAGCAGCGGGCCATGAAAGAGCTTGGCGGAAAGCCTGAGATCACTCGCTTCAAAGGCTTAGGGGAAATTTCGCCTGATGAATTTGAGAACTTCATCGGAGACGACATTCGCCTCCAACCCGTGATGCTCCAAAAAGATACCGCCATCAAGAAACTGCTGACCTACTATATGGGAAAAAATACGCCCGATCGTCAGAAGTTCATCATCAACAATCTGCGGGTGGAAAAAGATTTGGTCGTGGCTTGATCAGTTTCTACTTGAACCTTACAAGGCGTTTTTCCTGAAATGAACATTCGGGAAAACGCTTTTTTCCGTTCAGCCAAAATAATTGACAGATTGCGCATTTGGTCTAACCCCTGCTTCTGACTTTCGTATCAAATTCAGGCACCCGTATCTCCCCTCAATCACTGCCTACCTAGCCTTTCTTTTTGATGTTTTTTGGGTAAAGATCTTGCGTCCCCAACCTATCTGGCAATTGACTGGCCTGCATATCTGATTTGGAGCCATCCGCGATTCTGAAGAAGTTTGCAACACATTTGACCGCTGGGTACGGACCTATTCTCCTGTTGCTGACCGAATGAGTTTCGGTCACCTTTTTCCTTGTTTGAAGTCTAAACAGCAAATGCACCCCCACATGAAGCAACTCCGCCTACCCATGGGAATCCTACTTGGCCTCAGCCTGTTGATGATTGCGTTGGTTACTTCCTTTCCAACCCCATCTACAGAAGGGCATGAGGGCATCCCCTTTTTGAAGGTTTCCAGGACTTGGGCAGATGCTAGTTTGCGGGGATTTTCAGAACGACAAAAGCTGGAGCAAATGCTGTTGGTAGTCGACCCCGCCGATAGTAGTCAGGAGATCCTGAACTTGTTGGCTGGCGGAAGGAGGCCTGGAGGCGTGGTATTCTCTGGCCTGGAGGTCGAAGCCATCCAGCAAAGAGCTACAATCTATGATCAACAAGCGGATTTTCCCTTGCTGATCGCTGCAAGGAATGTCCCGCAACCCCATTTCCTGAATGCACCCGCTTTCCCTGCTATAAACGCGATCAATCAGGATTCCCTCCTGTTGGAAGTCGGAACATTCGCCGGAAGAAAGGCTCGTGCCCAACATATTGATTTGTTGATCGGAACAGAAATCAGCCCGCTAGACCTCCCTGCTGCCAAAGCGTTACAGGGAGAGCAGTTGGGAAAATGGTTTCAGGGGATTCAGGAAAATCGAGTTCTGGCAAGCCCTTTTGGGGTACAGCCTTATTTTCCTCAGACCTTTGATAGCCTGATTCTGAACCAGCAATTGGCTCCTTACCGAGCGATGGCGGATCGAGGGACTGCCGTGTTTTGGCTGAATGAGCAAGTCATTGATCGCATTCACTTGAGTTCCCGCAAGAAAGCCATCATCAAATCCTATTTGCAGAAACACCTCGACTATGAAGGACTATTGGTCGCGGAATTGCCTCGGGAGGCCGAGGAGGTATCCGAGCGAGTTCGCAAAATGATCAAGGCAGGCGTTGACTTGATGGTGATCGCCCCAAACCAATATGAGATAGTTTTGGCAGAGTTGGAATTGCTTCGTCGTCAGCAGCAACTGCCTGCGGCTACCCTGGAGGCACAAACTCGCCGCATTCTATATGCCAAGACCTGGGTAAACTCGCCTCATTTGCAAGAGGGGCATTTGGAAGAAGAGGAATCCGAAGCATGGGAAACCCGACGCTTGCGACAAGCATCTTTGACCCTCGTAAAGAATGCCTCCCGAACCTTACCCATCGCTCATCAGGAGGGACAGATCGCTCACCTTCATACCTTGGGGAAAGAGCAACCAGAATTGCTGAATCAAATGCAGCATTATCAAGCCGTGAGCTCCACTCATCAAGTCTGGGAGCCAAATGAGAAGTCGGCAAACTTTCCGCTGAAAGAATTGCAACGAAAGAGACTGGTGGTGCTTTCGATGGCTGGGGTAGAACTAGACCCAAGGCGAGATGCTGATTTCATCCAGAGTTTGTACACCTTAGCCCAGCGGACTCGTTTGGTGATCGTGAATCACGATCAGGTAGAAAATATCGCTCCCTTGGCTGATCTGCCCTGCTTGGTGCAGGCCTATCGGACTGATTCGTTGACCCAACATTTGATGGGCCAACTGCTATTTGGTGGCATCGCTCCTCAAGGCCAACTGCCCTTGGATGTGAATCCAGATTTATTAGCTGGTCATGCGGAGAGCTTGATTCCGACTCGATTGGGCTACACCTTGCCGGAAGAGCTAGGGATCGCTACCCAGGAGCTTTCTGAAATCGACAGCATTGTGCAAGAAGGGATGGAGGAGTTTGCCATGCCGGGCGCTCAAGTATTGGTCGCCAAGTCCGGGAAAGTGATCTATCACAAATCCTTTGGACACCATACCTACGCCCGCCAGCAAGCCGTAGCCTGGACCGATGTGTACGATCTCGCCTCGGTCACGAAAGTCGCAGCTACCACGGTGGCTTCTATGCTCATGCAAGAAGCTGGGAAGATGAAGCCAGCGGATCGGCTCGGCACCTTCTTTCGGAATGAAAAGGTTCGAATGCCTGCGCGGGAGCGTGTAGATACCTTGTGGGTGAATCGCGATACGCTGCCTGTCAGTGGAGAGGAATCTCCTTTCATATTGGCTGCTCAGCGGAGCGAATCGTTGGAGATGATGAAGCAGGACAGCCTCTGGTGGGGAACAGATAGCGCTCAGGTCATTCGACGGTGGCGACAACCTGCTCGGGTTCGATATGCGGATTTGTTTGACCTGGACATGGGAGAATTGCTTTCTCATCACTCTGGTTTGCCAGCAGGTTTGCCCATTTTGCCTTATTTGAACTATCGGGACAGCCTGATCGGAACATACGATCGCTTTTATGGGCCAAGGGGAGAAGGCAACTATCAGGTAGAAGTTGCCAGAAATTTTTATCTCCGAAGAGACTACCGGGATTCCCTGTGGGAGGCCAGCAAGCGCATGTATCCGGCAGCCGAAAAAGCCTATGAATACAGCGATGCCAACATGATTCTGGTTCAACAAGCGATTGATTCGCTGAATCAGGAGCCATTGGATTCTTTT
>JBCCCJ010000436.1:0-5443 GCA_039033615.1 Bacteroidota bacterium | reverse complement strand
TTCAACATCCATCACCTCATCGGTCGGGACGAAACCTTAAAGCTGACTTTGGGTTATCAATTGGAGCAGACCAATCGAGACGGGGGAACGGAGGTCGAAAACCTCAACCTTTCCAGCAATCTCCTGGACTTGGGCGTAGAAGTAGAATTGTTCACCAATTTTGATCTGCTCTTGGGAGCCAAAATTCTCCAGTCCAGCGGAAGCGAATATGTGCCTCAAATCGTACGCTTCAACGAGGTACAGGATTTTCCTGGCCGGACGGTGATTGATGACAATGAACAGCTCTTGGGAGCGGGTGTTCGGTACCGCTTTAAAGAAGGGGTCTTTTTGAGCGCACAGATCGACAGCTTCAACTATCGCTCTCCTTCTGATGACAATGCGGCCTACCGGGTCAATCAGATTTTCATCCTTTATAACATGAACTTTTAATATCCCTACGAATGAAGATCAATATGTGGCGCATATACCTCTTGGCGCTGGGACTTACTCTGACGGTAGGGTGCCAGCATGATACAGACGTGTTTGACGGGCCGTCGTTGAATGACCGATTTGGTCCCTTCACGGTTCAGGAAGAACTCAGTGTAAACCGAACCACGGTGGATTTCTCTGCTGGGGAAGCAGTTTTCTTCGAAGCCCTCTTCAGCAAAAATATCAATTGGGTGGTAGAAATCACCGGGCAGGAAAGTGGTGCAGTGAAGCTGATTGAAGGATTTTCTCGGGAACTGACCATTGACAATGCTCGCTGGAACGGAACCACCACGGACTTGCCTCTCTTTCGGCAAGAAGCCTGTGAGATCAAGCTGATCATCCCGGAAGAAGATTCTCTGACCTTTACCGCTCAGGTGGAAGTCACAGGCAGCCGGGTGTACGACGGGAGCTTGATCACCGATTTCGAAGAAGACTTGGGTACCAGCCTCTTTACCGGAAACTTTGAGTTTGAGCTGACGGACAGAACCGGGATCCAAAGCGATATTCCGGCAGGTCAGGGAAGCAATTATTTTCTCTTCGAAGGAACCGACGGAGTTGTCCCCAACAATTTTGCAGGTCTGATTCGGATTTTCCCCTCGGCCAATGGAGAAACCTATTTCCAACTGCCGACCTCGGTACCGGAATCCGCCTACTTCAACTTCATGCTCTATGGCGATGGTGCGCCGAATACCATTGCAGTGATCCAATTTTTCACTGATACCAATGAAGATGGACAATTCTCAGATGGGGTCGATCAGTCCTTTGAAATTGGGGCCTTTCCAGTAGAACACGTAGGTTGGAAGATTCTCTCTCCCACCATGGATCTCACGGGCATGTCTCAAATCCAAATGGAACAAATCGTGGGAATTCAGATTTTGCTGATTCACGCCACCCAGGGCGGCTCGGAACTGGTCCGCTTTGGCATCGACTACCTGACCTTCACCCAAGATCAACCCTTTCAACCATAAGCCATGAAGATGTCCAAATACATAGCGTATGCAGTGATTCTGTCAGCTTTGCTGGGCATGATTGGCTGCATTCAGGTTCGGCCGCTGGTCTTGTACGATGTGCAAAAACAAGCTCTGGAGCCACAGAAGCCCGAAAGAGTGGAGCAATACGTGTCTTCCTTGTTGTTTGCCGATGATACCCTCAATGTCTGGGGCATTGTGGAAGATAGCTGCAAAACTTTCGAGCTGACCGATGTCGCATACAAAGGAGATGCTGCCTTGAAACTGGAGTGGAATCGCTACGGTTGTGAATGGGTCGGCTTCGGGCTGGGCTGGGAAAACTATGCCGGCAAAGACCTGGAACCCTTGCTGCCCCATGCGGCATTTGAAATGTATGTGCGAACGGAAAAAGGCAAAGCTTTTGGCTTGCCCATGGTATTTACGTTAGAAGATTACAGCAGCGTGATGGCCTTTTGCTACACGGCGAACCAATATTTCGAACGGTACTACATTGATGAGAATTGGCAAAAAGTAACGGTTCCTTTGGCGCATTTTGATGATGAAGGCGAAGGGATTGATTACACCAACATCAAGCAACTGCAGATCGAAATGCAGCAATCAGGGAAGGTCCTCGTGGATGAAATCCGCTTGGTACTCTATGAGCCTCAGCCAACAGAACCCTGGATCGAAACGCCAGAGACGCCCGATGGTACCTCCCTCCCTCAGATGCTATTCACCGATGCGGCCCGCAACGACAATGGGTGGGGGTTCATGAAAGACGGATGTCAGGACGTGCAGATCAGCACCGAAGAGGCCTACGAGGGCAATAGCTCCATCGCTGCGAGTTGGTCTGTTTCCGAGACACAAGCTTGCTCCTTGATGGTGTTTGGCATCAGTTGGACCAAATGGTATCCGGTGGACATCTCCACGATGAAAGAAGAAGCTGAATTGCGCTTTTTCCTCAAAGCCGAAAATCCAGAAGCCCTCTCGTTCCGCATCGAGCTAGAAGATTTCATGCGTGCTTCCAGCGGGGTAGACTGGGATCCCTCGCTTGCTACGCCAGCCGACAATGGCTGGTGGGAAGTGAGAATTCCGATGAAGGATCTCGCCGGAACTGCTGCCCTCATCGAAACGCAAGTGAAGACCCTTCAATTCCGCATGGAAGGAGAGGGGGAGATGTACATAGATAATATCAGTTGGGAACGCACCCCTCGATCTTGATGTAAACACTATATCCGCGAACTTATGCGTCGATTGAATTCACTCCTACTCGCTATTGGCCTTGGATTGGCCTGGATGCTGCTAGGAGCTTGCGAAAACGAAAAACTATTGGATCCCCATCCCTGCGAGTTCCCCTTGGAACTGGATGAGTACACCTTGGTGTGGTCAGATGAATTTGATGGAGCCGAAATCAACCTGGATAACTGGGACTTTGAAATTGGAGATGGCTGTGACCGTGATCTGTGTGGTTGGGGCAACAACGAATTGCAATACTATACCGATCGGGCGGAGAACGCCACCGTGAAAGACGGTCGTTTGATCATCACGGCAAAAAAGGAGAGTCCTGCTTTGGAAGGCTACAACTACTCTTCGGCCCGGATGATTTCCAAAAATAAGCAAGACTTCCGCTTTGGTCGGATCGACATTCGCGGCAAGCTCCCCAAAGGACAAGGCATTTGGCCTGCGATCTGGATGCTGCCTACCGAGAACAAATTCGGCATCTGGCCCAAAAGCGGAGAGATCGACATCATGGAGCTGATTGGCAACAAACCGAATGAAGTCTTCTCGACCGTTCACTACGGGCATGATTTCTGGCGGTTCAAATCTTTACCAAAGTATACCCTCGAAACCGGAGATTTTTCCTTGGAAGACCATACGTTCACCGTGCTGTGGCGGGAAAATTGCATTCGTTTCATGGTAGATGGAGAGCTCATTGAAGGAGCGATTACGCCTTCTACGACCCTGCCGACTACCTATCCGTTCAACGAGGTATTTCACCTGATCCTGAACATCGCGGTAGGGGGGAATCTGCCAGGGGATCCCGACGGGAGTACGCTTTTCCCGCAGACCATGGAGATTGACTACATCCGGGCCTACGAAGAATTGTAAATCATCCGTGTGAGTTCCCTCTTCCCTTTGGTTTCGATTTCCAGAAGGGAGAGGGAGGCTCGCTTTCAACTTCGGGTGATAGATATTTTTATCGCTATATTTCTGACCTACTACTAACTGACTACTATGGGAAATCGCTTATTCGTGATTCAAGTAGCCCTCATCGTTGCATTGGGGGGCTTTCTGATGGGATTTGATGCTTCGGTCATTTCCGGGGTAAATGAATTCATCAAACCAGAATTCAACCTTACTGAGCTTCAATTGGGATGGGCAGTGGCTTCCCTGACCTTAGTAGCTTCCCTTGCGATGCTGGCTGCTGGGCCCCTGAGCGATGCGATCGGTAGGAAAAGTATGCTCCGCATTGCCGCAGCACTGTATGCCATTTCTGCCATTGGTTCCGCACTGGCACCTAGTTATAACTTATTGCTAGTTGCCCGGATGATCGGAGGATTGGGTTTGGGGGCTTCCCTCATCATCGCTCCGATGTATATCGCGGAAATTTCTCCGCCGAAAATGCGCGGGCAGATGGTTTCGTTTAACCAATTGAACATTGTCCTCGGGATATCCACTGCCTTCTTCTCCAATTACTTGATTTTGAAGTTGGGACAATCTGACGCTAGCTGGTTGCAATCCCTTGGCTTTGGTCAGTACCAATGGAGATGGATGTTGGGATTAGAAGCCTTGCCTGCGGTGTTGTATTTCGTTGGGTTATTCCTTGTACCACGCAGCCCGAGGTGGTTGATCATGCAAGGGGAATACGAGGCTGCCCTGACGATCATGAAGAAAGCCAATGGTCCTCAGAAGGCGGAGGAGGAGATGGATAAAATTCAAGAAGGCTTGAAAAAAGACGATGGGGGCGAGAAGTCCTCCTTCTCAGACTTGGTGGGTCCAGGCATGCTCACAGTTCTGTTGATTGGGGTGGTAATTGCCATCCTTCAACAAATCACTGGGATCAACTCGGTCTTCTTTTATGCACCAATGATCTTCAAGCAGGCAGGCCTCGGTATAGACGCCGCCTTCAGTCAAGCGATTTGGGTCGGAATGATCAACTTGGTCTTCACCGTCCTCGCAATCATGTTTGTCGATCGACTTGGTCGAAAACCGCTCCTGAGTTTTGGCGTCGCAGGGATCGCTGTATTCATGATGCTGCTGGCATATGGATTCAATCAGGCGACCTACAGCCTAACAGATGATGGGCTACAAACCGAAGCCGTAGCGAATCTGGAATTGGACGTAGCGCTCGCTCCCTTGGTAGGACAGACCTATAACAGTGACCTGGAATTTCGAGCGGCAATTTCTGACGCGCTTGAGAAAAATAATTCAGGCGAAAAATCAGAAGAAGCGATTGGTGCATTGCTGCCAGTCGTTACCAATCTCAACGCTACCCTGATCTTGATTGGAATTCTGGGATTTGTGGCTTGTTTTGCGATTTCCATTGGGCCAGTGATGTGGGTATTGTTCTCGGAACTCTTCCCGAATCATATCCGAGGGCTCATGATTTCGGCGGTGGGATTTCTGAATTCTATGGTCAGCTTCGTGGTTCAGTTGGTCTTCCCCTGGGAATTGAGCAATCTCGGAAGCAGCACGACCTTCATGATCTATGGCATATTTGCTGTGCTGGGACTGGTTTTCATCCTCTGGAAAGTGCCCGAGACCAAAGGCAAATCCTTGGAAGAACTGGAAGTCATGTTGGGTACGGCCCGCAAACGATAAGGGAAAAGCATACGATGATCCTGCCCCCCTCGCCAAGCCGATAAGGCTGGACTGAGGGGGGCAGTTTTCATAGAAAATGGGGGAAATGTCCATACTCCTAGACAAAATGGCGAATCGTGATTATTTGCGTAGCCTTCACCACAAAGGCGGGTTGGCCACGAAGCCCGAGGTGTTGGGGCGGCTTGTGGCGTTGCATGGGGCTTCGG
>JBCCCJ010000435.1:0-5450 GCA_039033615.1 Bacteroidota bacterium | reverse complement strand
CCACCATGCAAATCATGGGGCAGTACGGGCGCTTCAAGCGAGATACCGACGAAAGCATGGTAACCGATAGTGCAGTGGCCGTCCAGTTCATGGATGGCGATACCCTCTTCATTTTCGCCGACACCTTGTTTTCCACCAAAATCTACCGCCTCATTCCCAAGTCGAGTCTGGACAGTTTGTCACTGGATAGCCTTGGGAGGGATAGTTTACTCGCCCAAATCGACTCTCTGGCAGGAGATAGCCTTCAATCGGATAGCTTGCTGGCAGAAGGCGTAGACTCCATCGAGCCTCCCGAACCCATTCCAGGTATGATTCCCGGTGAGCCCTTTGGTCCTCCGCTTCCCAAAGACAGTGTGTTGATGGGTGGGGGTATGCTTCCTGATCCGGACCAGGAATTGGACAGCCTCGCCATGCTATTGCCAGATCCGCCTTTGCCACCCGAATTGATTGCTCCCCCGACTCCAGATAGCGCCCTGGCTGCGATTGCGCCTGATAGCAGTGATATGGGACCTCCGATTGCGGTTCCTGCGGTTCCGATGGACACCTTGGAAATTCGCATTTTCAAGGCCTATCGCAATGTCCGCTTCTTCATGAATGACATGCAGGGGCGCGCAGATTCGATGGTCTATTTCTACGATGATTCCCTGATTTATTTGTTTCGGGATCCCGTTTTGTGGTCGGATGAAAATCAAATGTCTGGGGATACGGTGGCCGTTTGGATGAAAGACAATCAGGCGGACTCCATGTGGGTCGGAGCCAATAGTTTTGTGGTTTCGGAAGAAGACACCGTTGGATTCAACCAAATCAAGGGCACCGAACTCCGCGCCAAGTTCCGCGACAATCAAATCGACCAACTCCATGTGATTGGCGCAACGGAAAGCATCTACTTCGTCAAAGACGACAAGGACACCGTAAACGTCAGCTACCAGGGCTTGAATCAGTCGCAATCAGAAGAGATGAAGATGTATTTTGAGGAAAATGAAGTGGACAAAATTGTCTTCCTCAAACAACCTTCGGGGGTCTTCAAGCCCTTTTATGAAGTGCTTGCGGGCTCCAATGAACTGGCGGGGATGCGCTGGCGAATCACGGAGCGGCCTGAACGACCAGTGATTGAAGGTCTAGTGGGTCCAAAAAAGAAAGCCAAACCCCAGGAAGAACCGGAAGAAGAACACGAGCACGATCCCCATCCGCTGGAAGAAGTGGGTAAAGAGGAAGCAGGCGCACCGCCAGCATTGGTGCCGGCCAAAGAAGAGAAAGAATAGTCCTACTCCACAATCTGATAAGTCTGCCGGACCTCTTTGTTGGGTCGCCCTACAAAATGCCACCACTCGCTGAGGATGCCGTGAAAGCCTGCTTTCAACATGCAGGCACGCAGATAACGTCGATTGCTGATTTGCTCGGCTGAAAGCTCTCCACTTTTGAGGAAAGCTTCTTCATGGCGAGGTTGGGCCAGTTTCCCGAAATAATCAAACGGTGTCCCCATGTCCACCAGTCCAGTATCCAAGTGAATCAATCCCAGGTCTACTGCCGCCCCATAATTGTGCATGGAACCGCCGAAAGTTGGAGGAGCCACATAATTTTGTTGATCTGTCCCCTTGACGATTTCCCACATTTGAAACTGAACCGAACGAGGCCGCACGCAGTCAAAGACCACTAAAGACATGCGAGAGTCCCGAAGCTTGATACAAGCTTGCACTTCCGCCAATTGAGCTGCGATGTTTGGTTGAAGATAGCAGGCGTCAAAATCGCCATACACATCAGCATCTAGAAAATTGTCTTCCGTCGAATACATGATTTGCTCCACGATGTCAGGAGCAACAGAGGAGATGCTGACCAAGCCTTGAGCAATCAAGGTGCGTTCTAAGTCCGTAGTATCAGGCTTCAGCGCTTCCACCAATTCTGTCATCT
Organism: Bacteroidota bacterium; assembly: GCA_039033615.1. Taxonomy (GTDB): domain Bacteria; phylum Bacteroidota; class Bacteroidia; order J057; family J057; genus JBCCCJ01. The sequence continues at coordinate 3,542 of JBCCCJ010000435.1, read as the reverse complement.
GAGAGCGCGAGGTGTCCACAAGTGCCAAGGTATCCGCCGTTGTATGTTCAGATGTTGGCTGGCTAGAAGGGGATTGGCAAGCATGCCAACCAACAACACTGAGTAACAAGAGGAAGAAGCCGATAAGACGCGTATTCATGCACCAAAGTTAGCCAGTGCGATCAATTTTCAAAGCAACAAAAAAGCGTTGACCCCAGGGTACTGGTGCCAACGCTATGCTTTCCGAACAAAACTGGCTATTGGTGCTGGTCTCTCAGCAAATCATTCACGGTCTTGACCGGATTGAAGGTGATGATGGGCACCTCCACAAAGAGGGTATTCCAGTCAGACATGGCGCCATTCCAGAGTCCGGGCAATTCCTGGGCTTTCAATTCGCGACCATTTTTAGATTTGAAGGAAATGAATCCCGTCTGTGGATCGCGGTGTGGCAACAGGTCAAATGGGGTTCCTTCTTTATCACGGGTTGCACAAATCAAATCCACGGGATTGAAGTGGCTCGCTCCCTGCATGATGGCAAACTGAGCGGCGTTTTCCTTGTCAATCTGCGCACTTTCCGCAATCTGAAGGGAGATGCTTCCGTCGGAGTTTTTCGCCCAAAACGGACCTCCACCAGGCTCTCCTTCGTTCTTTACCATCCCACACACCCGAAAGGGACGATTGAATTTGGCTTTCAGATAGGCGACCTTTTGGTCTGCGTCCCAATTTTCATGGCCTTCTGGCGCTTCTACACACAACGCGCTTTCGAGGAAGGCCAACATTTCGTCCAGCAAGTCTTCTTCCGTTTCTGCTTCCAATTGTCCCAGGTATTCAAAGACTTTTTCCTGGAAAAAGAGCAGGACACCTGCCAGCGCTTTTTTGTACTCGACGGTAGGGGCTTTGATGCGATCAGGCACCACATTGTCGATGTTCTTGATGAACATGATATCGGCGTCGAGATCGTTCAGGTTCTCGATCAAGGCTCCATGACCACCCGGGCGAAACAATATGGTACCGTCTTCCTCGCGAAAAGGAGCATTTTCCATATCCACCGCAATCGTATCGGTAGAAGGCTTTTGAATGGAGAAGGAAACGTCCAATTTGACGCCAAATTTCTCTTCATAGTGTGCTTTGACCGCCCCCAGTTGAGCTTCAAATTTTTCCTGATGCTCTGGCGAAACCGTAAAATGTAGGTAAGCCGTTCCTCCTGATTTGGCGGCATAACTGGCAGCTTCTACCAGATGCTCCTCCAATGGCGTCCTGGCACCAGCTTCGTATTTGTGGAATTTGAGCAAGCCTTTGGGCAAACTTCCATATCCCAATCCTGCTTCCGTCAGGAGATGAGAAAGAACCGCCTGGGGTTTTTCGGTAGCACTGAGCGCTTCGAACGTCTCAGTCCCCCCAATGCTGGCAACCAAATCCTGAAAGAAGGCAAAATCAGTCAAGCGGGAGAAAAAAGCTCCCAAAGGACCGTCTTCAGAATTCAGGGCCGCTACTTCTTCTTCGGTTCCTTGATAGTCAGAGAGGTAGGCAAACAACGCCTTGAACATACGGCTGGCAGCTCCAGAAGCTGGCACAAATTTCAACACCTTCTTGTCATCCATAGCTGCTTCAAAGGCCGCCACGTATTGCTTGACTTCTTCTTCCTTGAGTCGAATGATGCCATCCCCTACGGTGGCAGCCCGGTCTACGGGTAAGAAAGGGAAACCAGATTCGAAGTTGGCAATCTGGGTGGTTACGTTGGAGAGATCGCTCCCCCGAGCCTGGATTTGTTGCAGATCTTGGTCTGTGAACATACAGTGTAAATCAGTAGGTATCTATGGATAAAAAGCTGAAAAGCAAGCACGTGCAATCTTTAGGCCAAAACGGTACAAAACAAATCATCTATGATTTGTTCATCATTTGATCTCTTTCACACAACGAAATCCTACGTGGAAGAGGCCGGTCTCTGCACTGGAGCCAGAGCGACCTGACACGCGATACCCCCAGCAATAGCTTGGATCACACATAAACGAACCTCCGCGCATCACCTTTTCGGGCTCAGCTGTCTGAGTAGGAGCCAAATCTGGTTGGGCCGGATCATAGGATTGGTACCAATCCTCGCACCATTCCCAGACATTTCCACTCAAATCTTTCAGGCCTAATTCGTTCTCGTTGAATAGTCCCGCCGGAGAGGTGTACAAATACCCGTCTTCGCCCGTGTTTTGGGCAGGAAAGGTGCCTTGCCAGATATTAGCCTGATATCGCCCGGCAGCTTTGCTGACCCGAATGTCATCTCCCCAGCCATATCGCATCCGGCTATTTCGCCCATTCCGAGCGGCATGCTCCCACTCTGCCTCCATCGGGAGTCGTTTTCCAGCCCAGGCCGCATATGCCTTGGCGTCATTCCAGGATACCTGGGTGACGGGGTGATCTGCTTTGGCTGCAGGCGCCTCTTTCCCAAGTGGAAAAGCCCAATAGGCTCCTTCTTTCAAGTACCACTCTCCCCGATCCAGGTCAAAGACCACGGCATCCCCAAACTTTTCGGCTTCTGTTTTGTAGCCTGTCTCCTCCACAAATGCTTGGTATTCAGCCACCGTCACCGGGCCTTCATCCATGAAAAATCCCTGAATCTGGACCGCATGTTCTGGCTGCTCTCGCGGCAAACCTTGGGCTGACCCCATCACCATCTCTCCCCCAGGCACAAAAATCATCCCGTCCGGCGCCTCCATTTCGGTGGGCAATTCGGTGATCAGATCCTGATCTGCATCTTGGGCAGGAATAGACTCAATCGCTACGGTGCTGTCTCCATTGGCGCGAGAAGGGGTATTTTTGACCGCATTGGTGCGGCTGAGATCCAGGCCTTCCTGACTGAGGCTTTCCTCAGCATGTTGCTGGCGGTTTTCCCCTTCAGAGGTGCAAGTCGCCAGTCCCAGCAGTCCTAATAAGGAGGTGATAAGAAGCAGGTATTTCATGTGATCAAGTTACGAAATGATTCGTTCCAGCGCCTGTTTCCATTGCTGATACGCGTCCTGCCAAGCAGACTGCTGATCAGGATTTGGGGAAATCCGTTTCAGACAAGTCAAGCCTTCGAAGGTTTCTGAGGAATTGGCGTAATGTCCTGCGCCAAGGCCAGCACCACGAGCCGCGCCGGCTGCTCCATCGGTATTGTAGAGCTCGATGGGCGTATTCGTCAACCCAGCCAAAGTATCAGCAAAAATATCCGACAAAAACATATTGGCCCGTCCTGCTCGAATCACGGCCGGAGCAATCCCCATTTCGGCCATGATTTCCAGGCCGTATTGAAAGGAAAATACGATGCCCTCCTGAGCCGCGCGAAAGAGATGTGCTTGCTGATGTCGATTGAAATTCAAGCCCAATAGTTGAGCGCCTGGTTCCTGGTTGTTGAGGACCCGTTCAGCACCATTCCCAAAGGGCATCATCAATAGGCCATCCGAACCAATGGGAATCTCACGGGCTGTGGCATTCATCTCCTCGTAATCTAGCTCTCCTGCCACCTGATGCTTCAACCAACTGTTCAAAATTCCGGTTCCATTGACGCAGAGCAGCACGCCGAGGCGAGTTTG
>JBCCCJ010000434.1:0-5451 GCA_039033615.1 Bacteroidota bacterium | reverse complement strand
TGGATGACCTCTTCTGGGGAAATATTGCTCTCTTGGCAATCTTCTCCTTGGCACAATCTCAGATAGGCCTTGCCCGGCGGTATGCGCATCCCGGCAAATGCGGGGAGGTTGGAGGGAGTTCTGCTTCCCATGATTTGGACATGGGGAAGAAAATAGGGATCCAAAGCGCTGCGGAGGGAAATGGCTTCAGGGCCTTGAATCACAACTTGGTAGGAGGGATAGGTTTCTTCGGCGAGAATCCGGGCCCAGGAAGCATAGGTAAGTGGGGATTCCTGGATGGAAGACTGGAGTTGACGGAGCATCCGCATCCCTTCTTCCCGGTACGCAAATTCTGAGGTCAATTCACCGAGTTGAATCAGTACTTGGGCCATGATGGCGTTGGAAGAAGGGCTGCCGGAATCCTTCAGTTCCAACCAACGCCCCACGCTAGAACTGATGTCCTGGGGAGAAGCGTACCACAGGCCTTGATCGGTATCGCGAAACGTACCATAGGCATACACCGTCAATTCCTCGGCCCAATCAATCCAGCGCGGCTCAAAGGTGACCGCATACAGGTCCAGGAAAGCCTGAGCCAATTGGGCATAATCTTCCAGGTAGCCCCTGCCGTACCAATTGCCCTGCAAGCGGTAGCGGGGAAGTTCCATGCCTTCGATCAGGACTTCTTCCCGAAGTCGCAATCCCAACGAACGGGCTTCTTCCAGCCACGCTTCCTCCCCCAGCGCCTGATAGGCTTTGAGAAGGCTTTGAATCATCAGGGCATTCCAGGCGACGATTTGCTTTTGATCCTGTGCCGGAAGAACTCGTTTGCTTCGTTCGGTGAAGAGGGCGTCTCTGCCCTGTCGAATGACTTCTTCAAAGCTGGCGACATCCATTCCGTAAGCAATGGCCAGTTGTTCGCTGGTGAGTCGCCGGAACGGAATGTTGAGACCTGTCCCCCAATTCCCCGCCTCACTCAGGTTGTAAAAGCGGGAAAACATGTCGATGTGTTCTCCTAGCACCACTTCCAGGTCCACAGGGGTCCACAAATAATATCGGCCTTCCTCCCCTTCACTGTCGGCGGCCAAACTGCTGTAATAGCCCCAGTCGCCCTTCATTTCTCGTTGAAGGAATTCGATGGTCTCATACATGATCTGCTCATACTCCGGCTCCTGGTTCAGTCGATACGCGTCCGCGAAGACGCCCAATAGCAGGGCATTGTCGGTGAGGAGTTTTTCGAATTCTGGTTTTCGCCAGGCGTCATCTCTGGCTCGGTGAAAAAAACCGCCACCGATCTGGTCATAGATGCCGCCTTGACCGAGGTAATGGAGACTTTTGTTGAAATACCGCAACACCCATTCATTGTGCGTATGGATGTGCTGCTCCAGCAAAAAGCGCAGCATGACTGGCCGGGGATATTTGGGTTGTTCTACCATCCCGCCCCAATTGGAATCCATGTCCCGCTGAATTTCTTCCATGGCTTCGAAAAGATCCTCTCTGGTCAAATGGGCACGGGTTGGCTGAAGTTGCACCTGCTCTTGTTGATGGATCTGATTGGCCAATTCCTCACTCCGTATTTCTGCCTCAAGAGGCTGGCGTTGATACATGGTCTGGTATCGCTTGAGAAATCGCAGCCAATTGGGGACATCCGTCATGCTGGAGACGGCCAGGGGCCTACCGTCTGGCAGGGCAATGACTTGGAGGGGCCACCCACAGCTTTGCTGACTCAGGGCACAGACCCGTTGATACCATCCCGCCAAATCAGGTCGTTCTTCCCGATCTACTTTGATGGGCAGAAAGTGGGTGTTCATCTCCCGGGCAACTACCGTGTCCGCAAATACCGACTGATCCATGACCTGGCACCAGTGAGAGGCGGCAAATCCGATGCTGATCAAGAGCAATTTGTCTGCCTGTTGCGCCTCGGCGAGGCTCGCTTTGCTCCAACTGCGCCAATCGACCGGCTGATAGGCTTGCTGAATGAGATAGGGACTGCTCTCCTCTACCAAATCATTGGTATAGGCAGGTGGATCGGAAAAGGGATTCCCGCTCAATTGTTGGCCTGTGCATCCTGCAATCAGAAACAGACCAAGCATCCAAATGCCGAAAGGAAGTTTCATTTATTCCTCTGCCTCATGTATTTTAAACAAATAAACGAATGTCAAAGCGAAATTGTCCGTGACTCCCCGCATTTCTTCTGATCCTAACAACTGAAAACTTTGTACCAAATACGTCAATCACATGAAAAAAATTTCCATCCTCTTGATTATGAGCGCTTTTTTGGGTCTGACCGGATGTCAAACCTTATACGAAGTTGCGGAAACGGTATTGGAAGAATCTTCGGATCCTACGAATACTGAGATCATCGGAGGCCTGAAAGAAGCCTTGGTGAAAGGCGCGGGCTTTGCGGTAAGTACCCTCAGTTCCGACGGTGGCTACCTCAACGATCCCCTGGTCAAAATTCCCTTCCCGCAAGAAGCAGAGTTTGCAGTTAAAACGCTACGCGACCTCGGATTGGGCAATTTGGTGGATAACTTTGTCGCCCGCTTGAATGAAGGCGCGGAAAAAGGAGCCAAAGAAGCCCTGCCGATCTTCAAAAATGCCATTCGTGAAATGACCGTCGCCGACGCCACCAACATCCTATTTGGTGCGGAAAACGCCGCGACTGATTACTTCAAATCCAAAACCAGCGCGGCTTTGTACAATGCCTACGCCCCCAAAGTACAAACTTCCTTGGATCAAGTGAATGCCACCCAACTGTGGGGAGACATCACCACCCGCTACAATTCCATTCCTTTGGTGCGCAACAAAATCGAAACCGACCTGGTCAAATACACCACGGATCGGGCGCTAGATGGCTTGTTCCTGAAATTGGCCGACGAAGAGAAAAAGATCCGCGAAGAACCCCTCGCCCGTACCTCTGAATTGCTCAAGAAAGTATTCAGCTTTTACGATCGGGAGAAAGGAAACCAATAAGGTCTAGCAGAAACGCATATTCCATCGCCACTTCTTTATAGGGCTCAAAACGGCCGGTCGTACCACTATGACCGGCCTTCATATTGGTATGGAGCAGCAAGCGATTGTCGTCTGTTTTCACTTCTCGTAACCTGGCCGCCCACTTGGTGGGTTCCCAATACTGAACCTGAGAATCGTGCAGACCAGAAGTGATCAGCAAGTGGGGGTAAGCCTGAGCGGTGACATTGTCGTAGGGCGAATAGCTCATCATGTAGTGATAAAAGACCGGATCGTTCGGATTGCCCCACTCGTCATATTCCCCAGTCGTGAGGGGAATGTCTTCATCCAGCATGGTGGTCACCACATCCACAAAAGGAACCTGCGCGATGGCCCCGTGAAAAAGGTCCGGGCGTTGGTTGATGACAGCCCCGACCAGCAGGCCACCGGCACTTCCTCCCTGACAAAACAACTGCTCAGCATCGGTATAGCCTTCTGCAATCAGGTGCTCAGCGGAGGAGATGAAGTCCCGAAAGGTGTTTTGTTTGTGGAGTAATTTCCCCCCCTCGTACCAGGGACGCCCCATTTCCGAACCTCCCCGGATGTGGGCAATCACGTACACAAAGCCCCGGTCCAGCAAACTCAGCCGAGCATTGCTGAAATATGGATCCAAACTGTGTCCATAAGAGCCATACGCATACAGCAGCAAGGCTTGTGGCCCCGCTTTGCGAAGGTCTTTTCGATACACAATCGAAAGGGGAATGAGGGTGCCATCCTCTGCATGGGCAAACCGCCGCTCAGATTGGTAATTGCCGACTTCGAAGCCGCCCAGTACTTTCTGTTGTTTGAGAATGGTGCGCTCTTGCGTCCGCATGTCCATTTCCATGGTGCTGTTGGGCGTGGTCATGGATTGATAGGAATAGCGAAGGACATGGCGGTCCGGTTCTGGATTGATGTTGACTCCGGCCAGATAGGTCTCGTCATCAAAGATCAGGTAGTAGGACTGATCGGGTTGTTGCCAGGGAATGACCTGAATATGACTCAGGCCGTCTTTGCGTTCATCCAAGACCAAATACTCATCAAATAACTCCATGTCTTCCAACAACACCTGGGGGCGATGCGCCACGACCTCTTCCCAGTGATCGCGGGTTGTGGCAGTTTCTGGCGTCTGCATCAGACGAAAATTGGTGGCTTTCCAATTGGTCAGCACATACCAACTGTCTCCCAGGTGGTCAACGGAGTACTCATGGTCTCGCTCTCTCGCTTCGATGAGCTGGAAGTCTCCGATCGGTTGTTCTGCAGAGAGAAAGCGATATTCTGTAGAAACCGTGCTATGGGAAGCGATGGTGAGGTATTTCTTCGACTTGGTTTTGCCTACATAACAAGCAAAAGTTTCATCTTCTTCCTCATAGACCATCACATCCGTTTCTGGAGAACTGCCCAATTGATGCCGAAAAATCCGATGCGAGCGTAAGGTCTCTGGATCTTGTCGGGAATAGAAGAGGGTTTCGTTATTCTCTGCCCAAGTGGTATTACCAGTGGTCGCCGGAATGATGGTAGAGAGATGCTCTCCGGTTCTCAAATCCTTGAAGTGGATGTCATAGATTCGGCGCCCGACTTCATCTACTCCAAAGGCCAGCAGTTGGTGATCCTTACTCAATTTTAGACCAGCTACCTGATAGTAGTTCTTGCCTTCGGCTAGCAGATTGACATCGAGGATGATTTCTTCTTCGGCTTCCAGACTCCCTTTTTTTCGACAGTGAATGGGATATTCCTTGCCGGATTCATAGCGGGAGTAGTACCAATAGTCCTTTAGAAGATAGGGAACCGAACTGTCATCGGGCACAAAGCGTCCCTTGATTTCTTCGAACAATTCCGCCTGCAAATCCTTGGTAGGGGCCAGAACTTCTTGGGTATAGGCATTCTCCGCTTCCAGATAAGCAATGACTTCCGAGTCTTCGCGATCTCGCATCCAGAAATACTCATCAGAGCGAGTATGATTGTGTTTGGTAAGAGAATGACTTTTTTTAGCAGCTATAGGCGGTTGACGCATAGAGGAAGAGATAAGAGAAAATGAGAAGACAAGCCGAGGATCACATCCACCACACCTGGATTTCTTTGGCTTGGACGTGATGGGTTTCTTGGCGAATGCGGCTTTCCCAAGGGAGCTCTGCCGAAGATTGTTTTTCGAAGATCACCAAATGACCGCGCTGTTGACCCAATTGATCCATGTAGCGAGATAGTTGGTCAAGGCCGTCTGAGAGGCTGTACCGATCATGATGTAGCTTCAACTCAATGGGGATCACCTGATCTCGCCAAAAAATCGCTACGTCTGTTCGACCATTGCCCACGGCCATTTCCCGTTCGATGCGCCCACCCCCATTCACGATGCGCTGCAAAAAGGCCATCAACAGCAATTGGTGTCCCGCCTCTTTAAAAGAAAAACGCTCCAGCCAGGATTCTGCATGCCAGCGATAGAACTCCACAAAGGCTTCCAAGAGTTTGTCCATCATCAGCCGCCCGGCT
>JBCCCJ010000433.1:0-5465 GCA_039033615.1 Bacteroidota bacterium | reverse complement strand
GACCGCCGGTCTTGTCGGGGCTGCGGTCGTAGTGGATTTCCGAGCACGGGCCGCATGGGCAGCGCGGGCCAACTTGGTTTTTCCATCGCGATAGACGCCAGTCTTGACGTAGCCGGTACTTTGCGAACCGACATAGTTGCGGCTGAAAATGAAATGATCCGAGCGCAGGTCTTTGCGGACCAATTCTTCCGAGCCTTGCAGGTTCAGTGCGGTAACGATGAGATGGTATGGCCCCCGCGCATTCACCCGCCACACTTGGCCATCTGCATCCTGGCGGCAGTCGGGATGCGCCTCAGGATTCGCTTTGATGGCTTTGGCTTCTTCTTTGGCAAGCAATTCCCACCCCAGGTCTTTCAGGCGCAGGTTCTCATCATCTCGCAAATTGATCAAGGGCATGCCCTGCCGATCCATGCCCGCTTCCCGGCGGCTGCGTCCGTCTGTTCGGAGGTAGGCTTCTGAAAGGCGATCCCGGTAGAAATAATGCAAAGAAAGTTTATTTGCATCGACAAAATAGCCTAGCAGGAGAAAGAGGCAGAGCGACGCAACCATCAGCCAGAGCGGGAACATCACCTCCGCTCCAAAGGCATTATCTCCTGAGCGCAATCCATTGAGGATGGCCACGGCCGAGAGCAACACAAACAAAACCACCGATACACTCAGGAGGGGCGCTTTCAATTGGTTCAGCAATTTGCCCACCATGCTGTCCTGATCTCCCGATTGGCTTTGAGTTGCCGCTACGAGATAGCCGACGCCAATGGAAGCCACCGAAGAAACCCCGGAAACCAGCCCGTCCAGCAAGCGATCTGCCGAAAACAGCAGCAACAGGCCTATGGGGACCAGTAAAGAAAGCAGCAAGGCGTAGAAGGCCGCGCCTCTTAAGCCGCCCAATAAGGCCCGGGCGACCCGAGGTTGTTCGTCTGGATAGCCGATGACCGCGGTGGGAACATAGACGCCCAGAAAAATTCCCAGACCAGCGAAGAAGGGCCAGCTGAAAATGACCCAATAGGAATCTGGCTGAAGCAGTCCTAGCCAATGGGCTGCGGCGTAAACGATCGCCAACAGGATCAAGGGGCCAGCGATACTCAATTTGTTGAATTTCAACAGAAAATCTCGTTCGAAAAAGGCTTGAACGTCCTGCCCAGACCGACTTTTGCTTTCCTTTTCCCGCCTCCGAATGGCCGCTTCTTCCTCCAAAATCTTTTCACTGAGCTGCTGACTTTTGCGAATGGACCACAAACCGAAGAGCAGGCCGCTGAACAAGAAGCCCAAGGCAAACCAGACATGGTTCTTTTCCGACGTTTTGTCTAGGATGAGGCTCAGGTATACCCCAATTCGATCCAACCAATGGTCATTCAGGCCAGCTTGCTGCTCGGGGCTCAGGTCTTCGAAGGCAGGAAGCGGCTGAGTGGGATCAAAACTCTCATACATCAAGGTGAAAAATTCTCCCCCAGACACTTGCTCAAACAAGACGTAATGAGCCGAGACCAAGACCGTCAACGCCAGGATAAAGAGCAATAGGTTGTGAACAATCCCGGCCAGGAAGGTCCCGATGGCTCGCTGCATATCGGGACTGAAAAAGCGTTTTTCTGGGGTGAGGTATTCCCCGTGGGTCCGCAGGTGATGCATCTGATGGCGAGCATCCAGGCGGGTTTCCTTCACGGTTTTGTATGCCAGGTCCATCTGCTGGATGTCGGGGCCAGTCATGCCCTGATCACTGCTACTCCCTTTTTCGACCTCGAAGATCCCTGGTACAAAGGAACGGGAAGCGGAATCGTCGGTAACGAGTTCGGGACCTGCCTCTGCTTCAGGGACAAGTTCAGCTGTGCGGCCTGCCAATGGAAGAGACGTGGATGCTTTCCGCTCCGCTGCTTTTTCTTCCATGAGCAGCATGAAAGGAGAAGTGGCCGGAGTCAAGCCGGGGATGTGGTGTTCTTGGCCGTTGTGGGCGGCGAGTTGGGTGGTAGCGGGTTGGACAAATTGCTCCGGCTGGGTATTCATCAAGGTGCTGAAACAACTGCCGATGTATCCTCCTCCCGATACGGTACTGAGATAATCGAATTTTTGGAGGAGGTGTTTCTCTACCAATCGCTGGAGCATCCCCAAGCCCAGCGTAGCGGAGCGAATGCCCCCCCCAGAGATGGCAAGGCCCCAAATGTCCTGCAATTGATCCGGCTGATCTCCGGGGCGAGTTTCCCCATAGGTATGCCGCCGAGCTTGCAGGTACTCCCGTTCCGAAGCAATGACTTCGTCGATTTTTTCGGTGTAAACGGAATCGGATGCTTGTGATTCCTCGGGGAAATGATTGCGCTGTGAGTGGTAAAAATACTCCGTACGGTCCATGTGATAGCAGAAACTTGGGGTGTGCAACCAAGGTACGGAAATCTCCGAAAAGTAGGACTGTCCTTGCTGTGGCTAGGTATACGTCAACTGTCATCAATCCCATAGATGAGGTTGCGATAGATGGCAGTCGCGATGCGCCTGCTAGGAATGCTTCTATCTTCGATTTGCTACCAAGATGCGCATCCCTCCGGGCCGTGGTCTACAGACAAGAAAGCTTGCGCTGATGAGCGCCTGTGCTAAGTACCTGTGCTGAGCCCGTCGAAGTATGCTGAACCAACTCTCAAAAAAACGAAGCGCATAGCGATTCGCAGCTTGGTAGAAACTCTACAGAAACAAGCAGGCGCATCGCGCCTGCCACCTACTGGGATGTTCTTTTTGTGGTGATATACGACCGATACTCTTGAGGCTTTACTCTGCCGAAACCTCGGGCTGTACCACATCAGGGAGCAAATCAAGGATCCCTTCCCGGAGGATCGCAAAGAGTATGGTCCAAAAGAGAATCGCCCCAATATTATACAGGATGATCCGGCGAGGAGATTCCTGAAAAGAAACCGCCACCCCTACACTGATCATGGGGGACAGAACCGGACAGAGCATGGCTACTCCGAAGAGGCCATACTTTTTCCAGATTTTGTACATCCGGCGTCTTCGGGCAAAACTGGTCGGTTTTTTTCGGCGAAAAGTTCGCTTGATCCAGAAATTGATGCTTCTGCCGAAATAGGTATATACCACCACACTCGCAGAGGCACCTCCGCCAACGAACAGGAGGATTTCCCAAAAATTCAGGCTGCTATTCGCTACTCCGGCAATCAAGGCGATGGCAAATTTGACGAAGGCCGTCGCAAAGAGACCTGCATAGACGCCCCACGGTTTCGGAGAGGTCGTAAGTAGCAAGTCTATGGCGGAAGGCCAAAGTTCTAAGATGCCCATGTATCGGTTTGACTAGCTATGAATGGTCGCAGATCAAGTGCGCGATCTCGCTTGCAAGGTAACGATTCCTGGTGTGGATGGTTGACCTATTTGGGGCCAAATGCCAAATCCCCCGCGTCACCTAACCCAGGTACGATATAAGACTTCGCAGTGAGTTCGCCATCCATAGCTCCCACATACACTTCTGCCTGGGGAATTCGTTGTTGAATATATTCAATCCCTTCTTCACTGGCTACCACCCCTCCGATGAATACCTTGTCAGGAATGCCGTGGGTTTCCAGGGCCTTGTAGGTCAGTACAATGCTTTTTCCCGTGGCAATCATGGGGTCGATCAACATCACGGTTCTGCCTGCCAGATCCGGCACCGCCATGTATTCCACCTTGACAATGAACTCATTTTCGCTGGTGTGATGACGATAGGCCGACACAAAGCCGTTATCCGCCCGATCTAGGAAACTCAAAAATCCCTGGTGAAAAGGAACCCCGGCTCGCATGATGGATACAACCACGGGCTGCTCCTCCAATAGCGGCATCTCCAATTTTCCGAGGGGAGTAGAAACCTGGGTTTCCGTGTAGGAGAATTGTTTGCTCATTTCGTAGGCCAGCACTTCGCCCACTCTTTCGAGGTTGAGCCGAAACCGCATCCGATCTTGTTGGAGGTGTTGGTCCCGCAACTCATACAACCATTGATTGAGGTAGGAGTGCTGATTCCCGATTACGTGAAGCTTTGAAGCCATTTGACGATCCGTGGCAAGTGGTTTTTTCGAATTTGAAGGTAAGGTACAGGATATGCCCCGAATTTCCGAAAAAAGGGTTCAACTCCTGGTAGCATCGACCCTTCAAAATCGAAGTATCTACCTCCTGCCGCTCTAGTCTGGCAAATGCCTTCCCATAACAAGGCCGTCATCGCCCCGCTGCTTTTGTGGGCGGGATGTTGGGCCCCGAGCAAATATAGCCCTTGCTGTTGATACCGGGCGAAGCAAGCGGCGGCCAATACGGAACCAGAGGCATCTTCGGCCACCCAGCACGCGCCGAGATTCTGAGCATCCAGGAAGGAGTTGATTCGTTCGAGGGTAGCGAAATCGGGGTCTTTCCCACCCAAGACATCATGGCCTGCCTCTTGATTGACCTTGATCAGGTCCATGAGCTGAGACAGCTTCCCTGGCTGAATGCGACCTTGGTTGCGATGGAACTTTTTGATTTGCCGCCGCAAAGAAGGCTCGATGCCTTGCAGCAAGGTTGACTCCTCTGGGGCGAGATCAAGCCAATAGGTATAGCGATTCTGCAATTCATAGCCGCCCCAATGAAAGGGGAGGGGATAATCAAAATGCGGAGAAAAATTTTGGACCACCAGATGAATGTCTTGCCAGGCATCCACCAACAATTTCAGGCAATGCCCTTTTCTGCGCAATTGTTCTCGCTGTACCAAGTCCGCCATCGGAGCAAAGCAAACGCCCCAATATTGGGTGTACAACGGCTGTGGCAGGGATCGAAATTGCCAGCGATGATTCAGGCAAAACGGCATGACAGCACACCAAACCCCCTTTTTATGGATCACATACGCCCGCCATTCCGCCTTAACACTAGAAAGATAGCCGTGGAGGGCATACAGAGAGCCCTGAGGAGATTGCCGAATGAATGCATCCCATTGGTCTGGATCTAACTCGTCATGTGCCAATATTTGGAGAGAAAAAGCCACGGGGGTCAGGGATCAAGGTTCAAAGGGAAGAGCATATTGCTGATGACAAATGACCGGAAACCAGAGTTTGTTCCCTACCTTTGCCAGCTCAAAGGTAAGAGGGAAAGGCGAGACAAACCATCCGCCTTTCAAATGGGTTATCCTGACATGAACCTACAAGTAACTGATACCAACGGCAGCAGCCGTACGATAGAAATCGCCGTCAATCCGTCTGGGAATTTGATGGAAGTCCTGGTGGACGAGGGATTCGATGTGCCAGCCATCTGCGGGGGCATGGCCAGTTGTGCGACCTGCCACGTCCGCTTTGAAACAGGCGGAGAAAAGCTCGACGAACCAGAGGAGGATGAACTCTTCTTGCTAGAAGGCCTCGGCAATCGAAGCTCCGAAAGCCGCCTTTCCTGCCAAGTCCCCACCACCGAATTGCTCGATCAGGCTCAAATCACGGTCTTAGGAGACGGCTTTTAGGCCCGGTAAAACATCTACCACTTCGAATTCT
>JBCCCJ010000432.1:0-5471 GCA_039033615.1 Bacteroidota bacterium | reverse complement strand
GTTTCACGGCGGGATGCGAGATGTGCCGATGACAAGATTCCTTCCACCAATCCACTAATCCCCCAATTCCCTACTCTATGAACCATCAATGGATCTACTGGACTGCGGTAACGGCTGTAATTGTTGGGTTTTGGTTTTTGCTGAAGTTCCTCGAAAAATACCGTCGCGGGGTACAAGCGAAACGGACTTCTCCCGATGATTTGGGGCCAAGGAAACTGAGTCGGAGCCTGATGTTGCGCTTGCCGGGGGGAGATTTGTCGGCTTTGGTCGAAAAACTGAAAGCCAAGGGGATGCGGGTTACGATGGAAGAAGAAGACCGGGCCTTGTTATTCTGGGGAGACGCAGCCGAGGTGAAGTTCCGAGGCGTGTTCATCTCCAAAGCGGAGGATTTTCCCATTCGTCTGGTGTTGTCAGTCTCAGAAGGCAGTCGCAATGGGGTTCAGGCGCAAATAGACGAAGATTTTGGCTTTCAACGATTCATTGGCCCTGGAAAAAAAGCGTATCTGGAAAAATACGAGGCGGCCTTTGAGCAGTGGGAGGGAGAATTGCGACGCTTGTAGGGGTGCGGTGGCAGACCCTTGTTGATTGTGGATTTCCTGTCGGAAGCCCCTTCCCCAAATTCGGCATTAGGTTTGTGCTCCTTCGGCTTTCGAACTATCTTTCGTTTTCTCATACCTTAACGAAAGCCTATGCCATTCGAACTGTGGTTGGTTGATCCCAATATAGCTTTGGTCCATGCCTGGAAAAAAGCCTTTGCAGCCTTTCCCGAAATCACCATTTTAGAAGGAAAATTCGAAGAAGTCGAAATGTTTGACTGCATGGTATCTGCGGCTAATTCCTTTGGCTTAATGGATGGGGGAGTAGATCTCGCAATCTCTAACTTTTTTGGTTGGGACCTTCAGCAACAAGTGCAGCAGCGAATCATTGCAGAATATTGGGGAGAGCAACCAGTAGGAACTTCCATGATTGTGGAAACTGGTCATCCCAATCATCCATACATCGCGCATACACCCACGATGCGAGTACCGATGCGGATTAGCGGAACTGATCAAGTGTATTTGGCAATGAAAGCGATGTTAGAGGCCGTGGAAAGACACAATCAGCATTCAGGAAAAGCTACGATCCAAAAGGTACTTTGCCCTGGCTTGGGTACTGCTACTGGCCGGATGCCATTTGAGGAAGCTGCTCGGCAGATGGCTGTAGCGTATGAATATTTTCTCAGGCCGCCTACGTACATCGACTGGCGGATGGCTGAAAAACGGCAACGGACAATTAAATATGGAGGAATGCTTGGGAAAAAAGATTGAAGCTCCTCTTACCCTTCTATTTGTACCCCATGCTTCCCCAATAAGCCCTCGACGCTGCTGCGGGAAAAGCGAGCCCCTTTCAAAGGGTTGATCTCCGGATCGATCTGATAGTTGATTGCGGAGCGGAAATCGGCTTTGCGAAGATCGCTATGATCGAAGGTGACTTCTTTCAAATTGCTGCCAGAAAAATTGCTTTGCTGCAAATCTGCGCCGGAGAAATCCGCCGCCAAGAGTTGGCACTCCCGAAAGCTGCTACCGACCAACGGCAGGTCCACCCACACCGTTTCCGCAAGATTGCAGCGCTCAAATCGTACTGCCAATCCAAATTTTCGGCAGGTGTCCCATTGGACGCCCAGAAGTTTACACTCCCGAAACTCCACCTCCCGAAAGCTACATGCTTCTACTACCACCAGGCTCAGGTTGCACTGCTCAAACTCACATTCGGAAAAGCTGAAGTCAGACAAATCCACACCTGAGAACTCACAATCGGTAAAGACACAGCGGTCATAGCGTCCCAATTCCAACTCTTCCTGAGTGAAATTTCGCTTGTGAAAGGTCTGTTCTTCGAAATAGGGGAGGGCCATAATTGTTCTTGCTACACGCCTACGCTATTTATTTGGATTGTCAAATATAACGTCGCCTTCAGCGGGATCTACTTTTTTCACGGGAAAAAAGGTACGCGCTCAGAAAAGTGTGGACCAAGGCATCTCTATCCATGATCTACAGGACTCTACCCGAATCGTGACAATGTGTTTTGCCCATATCGGCGTACCTACGGCACGCCAAGTCTTGACTTTGGGGCACAACTGCTACCCATATTCGGTCCCTACAGGACCAGCCGTTGGCTTTTCCCTTCTTTTTTGTGCAACCAATCGTCTCACTAGAGACGAATAGATCGGTAGAAGCGGTTTCTGATCTTTAGATCAGGCGTGCCGTAGGTACGCCAATGTGAAAACGCCTACTTTGTCCGTGGAGATTTTGATCAGAGCTGCCATAGGAATCTGAGCGCGTACACAAAAAGGAGGCAAAAAACCGTCGAAGCCTCATGCAACGCTCATTGCCGCCCCAACACCTCGGAGGCAGTTTATTCCGAAGAAATCGGAATGGCCCACCCGCCGTTGTGGTGAAACCTAGGTAAAGAAAAGATAACGGGAGGAATTCCCATAGGTACAAATCCTTCTTAATTATCTCGCAACTGCGCCAGCATCTCCGGAAAATCTTTTCGCCATTCGGGATGGGTCTTCCACACAATGTCCAAGTTGTCTTCCGCTTTCCGGGGAACGATGTGGACATGCCAATGAAAAACTGTCTGTTGGGCTTCTGCGCCAGCATTGGTGATGATCTGGATGTGTTCGATGCCGAGCTTTTCCCGGTATAAGTGGCAGACCTGCTGTGTGAGTTCCATCACTGCTTGCATATCGGCTGGCTCCACGTCAAAGATGTTGACGAAATGCCGCTTCGGAATCACCAAAGTATGATAGCGCGAGTTAGGATTGATGTCAAGGTAGGCGTAGGCGTGCTCACTTTCGAGGACCTTGGCTGAGGGCACGGTTCCTTTGACGACCTCGCAGAAGATACAGGGTTTCATGTGGATTGGTGGGTTAGTGAATTGGTTGATTAGTTGACTCGGAAAGTCGGGAATTGGTAGTGTGGCTTTCTAAGCCGCGTAAATGATGGTGAATTGGCTGATGGGTTGGAACAGGATTCTGAAAACTTCGTGGCCTGATATGACCTCTGCCTGCTCCTTGGAAAAGAAATTCGAGCAACCCCTGACTTCTGACAGCCTCGCGATCTGGCCTCTGGCTTCTTTCATCGGAATCAGCCACATATACAAAAAAACCACTATCTTTCCCCTTGAACTAACTCTACTTCTCCCTACCTCATGGCAACTACTGAATTTGCGTTTCTCGATTATCTCGTTTTTGGCCTGTATGCAGTCGCAATTGTAGCGATCGGCTTGTGGGTCTCCCGCGAAAAAGGCGGCAAAGAAAAAGATGCTCAGGACTACTTCCTGGCAAGTAAATCCCTTCCCTGGTGGGCCATCGGTGCCTCTCTCATCGCCTCCAACATCTCCGCCGAACAATTCATCGGGATGTCTGGTTCCGGTTTTCGACTCGGGCTGGCCATTGCGACCTATGAATGGATGGCGGCGATCACTTTGTTGGTCGTGGCCTGGTTTTTCCTGCCGATTTTCATTCAGAAAGGCATTTTTACGATGCCGCAGTTTCTGGAAGATCGCTACGACAGCCGGGTACGAACCTTGTTGGCTGTCTTTTGGCTTTCGGTATTTGTCTTTGTGAACCTGACTTCTGTTCTCTATCTCGGCGCCCAAGCCATGGAAACCATCATGGGCGTGCCGCTATTTTGGGGCATGGCTGGCCTCGCCACTTTTGCGGTGGTGTACAGTGTCTATGGGGGCCTAAAAGCGGTGGCCTGGACAGATGTGGTGCAGGTGGCAGTCCTGATCTTTGGAGGGCTCATCACTACCTGGATTGCCGTGGACGCCTATGGCGGTTTCGGGAAGCTCTATGCTGATTTCAGTGATCGCTTCAACATGATTCTCTTCAAGGATGAGTTGAAATATTTCGACAACGAAGGGCTGAAGCAAGATGCCTACTTTGATCTGCCTGGCCTGAGTGTCCTGATCGGAGGGATGTGGATCGCCAACCTCTACTATTGGGGCTGTAACCAATACATCATTCAGCGAGCCTTGGCCGCCAAAAGTATCAAGGAAGCCCAACGCGGGGTCGCTTTTGCTGGCTATTTGAAGCTCTTGCTTCCTTTGATTGTGGTCATTCCTGGCATTGTGGCATATGCGATGGACGCTCCGATCGAAAAGGCAGATGAAGCCTATCCTTGGTTGTTGGGGAAATTTGTTCCTGTTGGGCTAAAAGGACTGGCCTTTGCGGCGCTGGTAGCCGCGATTGTTTCTTCGCTGGCTTCTATGATGAACAGTACCTCGACCATCTTTACGATGGATTTGTACAAGCCTTTCCTCGACAAAGGAGCCAGCCAAAAGCGCTTGGTAATGGTCGGTCGAATCGTGGCGGTGGTTGCCATGTTCATCGCTGGCTTGGTGGCATATCCGTTGCTTGGGCAAAGTGATCAGGTCTTTCGGGACATTCAGGATTATACCGGAATGGTGAGCCCTGGGGTTTTGGCCGTCTTCATTCTGGGCTTGTTTTGGAAAAAAGCTACGCCCAATGCGGCCTTGGTATCAGCCTTCCTCTCAGTCCCGCTTTCTCTCGGAATCAATGCCTTGTTTGGGGAAGGAGAAAATCAACTCCCCTTCATGGATCGCATGGGTATCGTCTTCCTGATCTCTGCGGCTTTGATCGTGGTCATTTCCTTGATCGAAGGCAAGCGCAAAGATCACCCCAAAGGCATTTCGCTCAGCGACATCAAACGGGAAAAAGATCCGATCTTCACCGCTGCTGCGATGGGCATCATCGTGATCACGACGCTTTTGTACGTCGTCTTCTGGTAGGTTTTTGCCGCGATGAGCATCGTCGTGATCACGACGCTTCTATATGTGATTTTCTGGTAGGCATTTTCAGACCTAACAGCTTTAGGCCGCCCGCGAGCTGGCAAAAGCTGTTAGGTTTTTGCTGCGATGGGCATCGTCGTGATCACGACGCTTTTGTACGTCATCTTCTGGTAGGCATTTTCAGACCTACCAGCTTTAGGCCGCCCGCGAGCTGACAAAAGCTGTTAGGTTTTTGCCGCGATGGGCATCGTCGTGATCACGACGCTTTTGTACGTCGTCTTCTGGTAGGCATTTTTAGACCTAACAGCTTTAGGCCGCCCGCGAGCTGGCAAAAGCTGTTAGGTCTTTGCTGCGATGGGCATCGTCGTGATCACCACGCTTTTGTACGTCGTCTTCTGGTAGGCATTTTCAGACCTAACAGCTTTAGGCCGCCCGCGAGCTGACAAAAGCTGTTAGGTTTTTGCCGCGATGGGCATCGTCGTGATCACGACGCTTCTATATGTGATTTTCTGGTAGGCATTTTCAGACCTAACAGCTTTAGGCCGGCCGCGAGCTGACAAAAGCAGTTAGGTTTTTGCTGCGATGGGGATCGTCGTGATCACGACGCTTTTGTACGTCATCTTCTGGTAGGCATTTTCAGACCTAACAGCTTTAGGCCGCCCGCGAGCTGGCAAAAG
>JBCCCJ010000431.1:0-5484 GCA_039033615.1 Bacteroidota bacterium | reverse complement strand
TTTTTGCCTACCTTTTGTGCGTACAAAAAGGAGGGCCCTGTCGAAGATTCCGGTTCATCGGAACGGCAGGCGATGCACAGCTTGGACAAAATCAATCCAATGGAGATTCGAGAAATGTCCAGTGGTGTGGGCTCCCGCTGCTGTTGTACACTTTGATTCCATTGAACTCCACGCCTTCAGCTGCAAATATCTCAAATTTGTCGCTACCGGGATTGGGGGCTACGCTTACCAAACCTGAGATAGGAGGGGTTTCGACACTGAATATAACTGGGGTGATGACGGAGCCAACTTGGGCAGAAAGATCATAGTTTACCCGACCAACGAGAAGCAAAGCCATCGTCAGGAGGAAGGGACGTAGGATAGGGGTAGAAACATTCATGAGGTGGAAATCAGGGGATAACTTGGAAAAAAAACCGAAGGTCGGCAAAATTTCGGCTGTTGGAAATGCTTGTCCTTTCAAGCGATTAACGGGCTTTTTGTACCTTGCAGAAGAATCAACCACCTGATGTCTCCCTTACAGAATCGCATCCACGAAATCATCTTCGAAGCAGAAACCCCTGCGGGCAAGACCTTTGACGTCGCCTTATTGGTGTTGATTGCGTTGAGCGTGGTGGTGGTGGCCTTAGAGACTGTTCAAGGTCAGCCTGATGCCTTATATCGCCTGTACTACTACCTGGAGTGGGGCCTGACGATCCTGTTTACCTTGGAATACCTGCTGCGGATTTATACCATCAAATCCTCCTGGAAGTACATCAGCAGTTTCTATGGCATTGTGGATTTGTTGTCCATCCTGCCGACCTATCTGAGCCTGTTTGTGGCAGGATCTCAGTATTTGCTGACCATTCGGGCGCTGCGGTTTTTGCGGGTATTTCGGATCATGAAATTGGGGAGCTATCTGGCAGAATCTCACATTTTGATCAGTGCGATACAAGCTTCTCGATTGAAAATCACGGTGTTTCTCGGTACCGTACTAACCGTAGTTGTCATCATTGGCTCAGCCATGTATTTGATCGAAAGTGGGGCCGATAGTGGCTTTACTAGCATCCCCAAGAGCATTTATTGGGCGATCGTAACCATCACCACCGTAGGTTATGGAGACATCGCTCCAGCGACCCCGCTAGGTCAATTCCTCTCCGCGATCTTGATGATCATGGGATATGGGGTGATTGCCGTACCTACGGGAATTGTGTCAGTAGAAATTGCGCAAGCCACTGAAAAAGCCAAAAATTCCGGCAATACCATCTCCTGCCCCAATTGTGCCAAAGAAGGCCACGACCAAGATGCGACCTATTGCAAATTTTGTGGTCATTTGTTGTGAAACTTGTCAACCTTGGGAATGGGTCAACCCTTGCCAACGCTCAAAAAAAGCCTACCTTTGCGGCGATGAATCAGAAAGTCACCATCATTGATTTTGGTTCCCAATATACCCAGTTGATTGCACGCCGGGTTCGGGAGCAGCAAGTGTATTGCGAGATCGTTCCGTTCCACCACGAATTGAAGCTTGATCCAGACCTAAAAGGGATCATTCTCTCCGGAGGCCCATGTTCGGTCAACGAGGAAGAAGCGCCCGATTTGGATCTCTCGCCTGCCATCGGAAACATCCCCATTCTGGCGATTTGTTATGGCGCTCAATTGATCGCCAAGCAGAACCAGGGAAAGGTAGAGACTTCTGCCAAGCGAGAGTATGGCCGGGCCGAACTTCAGGTGAACAACAATTCGCCCCTATTTACCTCCGTGGCCCCGGAATCTCAGGTGTGGATGAGCCATGGAGATACCATCACCCAATTGCCGGAGGATTTTCACCTGATCGGAAGCACCAAAGATGTCGAAGTAGCGGCATACCAGCACGATCAACAAGCCATATACGCCCTTCAGTTCCACCCGGAGGTTACGCATTCCAAGGAAGGGGGGCAGATCATCCGCAACTTCCTGGTCAACATTTGCGGGATTCAACCAGATTGGACGCCAGCAGCTTTCATCGACTCGACCGTGGCGGAGTTGCAAGAGCAGTTAGGAGGGGAAAGCGTCATTTGTGGCTTGTCGGGAGGCGTCGATTCTACCGTAGCGGCAAGCCTGATTCACCGGGCCGTTGGTGAGCGTTTGTACTGCATTTTTGTAGATAACGGGCTGCTTCGAAAAGACGAGTTTCAGCAAGTGTTGGACCACTACGAAACCTTGGGACTCAACGTCATCGGGGTAGATGCCAAAGATCGTTTTTTAGGCGAATTGGCCGGGGTGGATGATCCCGAAACCAAACGAAAAATCATTGGGCGCGTATTCATTGAAGTGTTTCAGGAAGAAGCACAGAAACTCGATGGAATCACCTATTTGGCGCAAGGCACCATTTATCCCGACGTGATCGAAAGCGTTTCAGTCAAAGGCCCCTCTGCCACCATCAAATCTCACCACAACGTGGGCGGATTGCCAGAGCAAATGCATCTCAAGGTAGTCGAACCTCTTCGGTACCTGTTCAAAGACGAAGTTCGCAAGGTTGGCTACGACCTGGGACTGGCAAAAAGCTTTGTGGGTCGCCACCCATTTCCTGGTCCAGGGCTGGCCATTCGGATTTTGGGAGACATCACCGCTGAGCGCGTAGCTTTGTTACAGGAAGTGGATGCCATTTTCATCAACGGCCTCCGTGAATTTGAGTTGTACGATGAAGTGTGGCAGGCATTTGCAGTGCTCTTGCCCGTCGAATCGGTAGGGGTGATGGGAGATGAACGAACCTACGAGCAAGTGGTAGCCCTACGAGCCGTAGGCAGTCGGGATGGGATGACAGCAGACTGGTCGCGTTTGCCGTATGACTTCCTGGCCGAAATGTCCAATCGCATCATCAACTCGGTGCGAGGCGTCAATCGGGTGGTATATGACATCAGTTCTAAGCCCCCAGCGACCATTGAATGGGAATGATCCCATTGATCACAAACACTAGGGAATGAAATCCTTGTTCGGTTTGATGTTGGGCCTCCTTCCTCTGCTTTCGCTCGCGCAGCCCCAACCCCCTGAAGAAGATCCTACCGCCGTGCAGTATCTGTTGCGCGGCAAAGCCTTTTTGGAAGAGCAAGACCTGGCGATGGCGCTCCTGGCCTTTGAAGCCGCGCGGGATCGGCCGTTTCATCAGGCAACCACTGCTTCGATCTATTTTGCTGGCATTACGCATTACTATCTGGAGGACTTTCGGGAAGCGCGTCGTCATTTCTCCTGGCTAACAGATGAATATCCGCAGTCTCGATATCAGGAGGAAGCCCGCTATCATCTTGCGTTGATGGATCTGAGGCAAGCCCAACGGGGACCGCAACGGCAAGCCCTGGAGACCTTATTTGAGCTGACAGGGTCTTCCGCTTTGTCTTATGATGCCGATCAGGCCCTGCGCCAGTACTTTTTTTATGTGGCAGACCGCCAGGATTTGCGCTACTGGGCTCGCAGAGTCCGCCCGGAGCACCAAGGACTGATTCTGGAAGCATGGTGCTTTCTGCGAATCAATGAAGGAGAATTTCTACAAGCGGTGGATGATTACCGTGCCTACAAAGCAACTGGTGGACGTCCCATTGCTTCCTTGCAGCGTTTGTTGGAAGGCGATCAAATGGTCCAGTTTGTAGAAGAAGGCTTGAGCAAAGTATGTCTCTTCTTGCCGTTGCATTTGGATCCGATGGCCTTGGATACGGTCAATTGGCGAGATTCTTTGCCTGTAATTCCCAAAAAGAGTCGATTAGCCCTAGAGTTTTATGAAGGCTTTCAACTGGCTCTGGAGACCTACTTGCCCCTGGCCGAGAAAAATATTTTTGTGGAAGTCATAGATACCCGACGGGATTCGGCCCAAATCGTGGATCATATGAGTTATTTGGATAGCCTGAGGCCTGATTTGGTGGTGGGAGAAATTTTCAACCATCCTTCTCGGATATTGGGAGAATGGTCGGAGACCCGTGGAGTCCCCCAAATCATTCCGCTCAGCCCCTCACCGAGTTTGGTAGAGAATCGACAGTACGGCTTTCTGGCTCATCCATCTGCGAGTGGACATGGCTTGTATGCGGCCCGTTTTGCCCGGGAAAAGCTAAGGCTTCAACGGATGGCTGTATGGTCAGATGGGCGAAAAGCAACCGAAGCACTGGCCGAACCTTTCGTCGCGGGGTTTGATACCTTAGGCGGAGAAGTGTTGAAACTAACGGTAGATTCCGTGTACAGTGATTCTACCAGAGACATGATTCAGGATTTGGTGCGCTCCCTCCGCTTCCAACAAGTAGACGGAGTGTACCTCCCTATTCAGGCCAACCAGGAGATGGCAGGCTTGATTTTGGGACAGATGCGCTTGCAAGAGTTAGATGTGAAAGTAATCGGCGGACCTCATTGGTGGCAACGCTATGAAACCATCAACCGCGAAATGAAGGAGAGTTACGAATTGATGTTCACCACCTCCTACATGACAGAAAAAGAAGACCCGGTGTATGAGACTTTCTATCAAGGATATCTCAAAGAATACCAGTTCCCGCCCAGTATGTACAGCGTTCATGGCTATGATATGGGCATGTATGTGGTCCAAATGCTGGATGGCTTCTCTTATGACAATGGCCAATCGCTGGCGGCCTTTCTCCGAAATGCGCCTCCTTTTCAGGGCATGCACCTCACCGTTGATTTTCGAGGGAGCCAGCAAAATCAATTCGTGAATATTGGTACATTTGGCAAAGATCGGATTCGCAAGTTGAATGGACCCATTCGCTTGGAGGTCGATCGGTTACAACCCCTGAACAACGAAGCGCCCGAAACGCCTGCCCATCGGTAGTCTTGGAATCAATGAATCATGATCAGAAATCTAGCTTTCCTACTCCTTCTCCTTTCCCTCGCTTCTTGTGGTTTGTTTCGGCAAACTACCCAATCTGCCGTCGATCCCGGAGCAGAAACCCTGATCAGCCAGGGGAAGCGTTTGTTGCGCGCTGACGATTTTCCGGAAGCCATGGATAAATTTGAGCTGGCTTGGGATCGGGACATCCACCGTTCTTCTTCCCTCGCGCTATATCTCAGTGGCCTATCTGCCTATTTTGCCAATTTTGACGACATCGCCACCCAGCGTTTTGAGACCCTCCTGAGGGTGTTTCCCAAGTCGCGCTACGCGGAAGAGGCGCGTTACCATCTGGCGCTGGTAGGCATGCGATCCGATAATATCCGGGAGCGCAACCGAGCCTTTGCCCAACTGACTGGCCTACAAACCCAGGCAAGAAACCAACAAATTCGGGAACAGGCGCGGATGCAATGGAAACGGTACATCTTTGAAGAGATGTCTTTGGAAGAAGTAAGAAAGAACTATGCCGAGGCTGATCCTGCTGAAAAAAGCATCCTACTAGAAGCGCTCTCTTACCGTTTGGTGAGCAAGCAGCAGCGCCCCCAGCAAAGTTAATATCGCTCCCAAACTCGGTGCTGCTTAGGCCGCCTACCGAGCACTTCCGGTAAAGAGCAGCTTTTGATCCGGGGCAGAACATATTTGCCAAATAG
>JBCCCJ010000430.1:0-5488 GCA_039033615.1 Bacteroidota bacterium | reverse complement strand
CTGGCAAAGGGGGATTCCAGCAAAGCCGGTAGCATGTATGGGAGTTTGGCTTCCGTACTGGGCAACATGCTTGATTTTGATGCCTCGCTGAACTATTTCGAAAAAGCAGCTGACCTCTTGGCTCAGCAGAGAGATTCTCTGGGGCACGCCCGCATGCTCAATAATCAAGGAGTCATCTATCTCAATCTCGGCCAATATGCTCAGGCTCTGCGAAAATTGAATGCAGCACTTGCCATCCGGGAACGACTGCCCAATCGGAATGGCCTCGCCTATGCCTTTGCAGCGATTGGTACGATTCATTATCTGGAGCATGAATATGGTCAGGCCAGGTTTTTTGCAGAAAAAGCCGCAGTAGAAGGAAAACTGGCTGGCAGCCTCATTCAGCAGGAAAAAGCGGCCATGCTACTGACCTTGATTGCTTCTGCTCAAGATCAGCCAGAGGTAGCTCAGGAATTTCTTCAGACTTATGAAGGTCTCCAGGACAGCCTGCTCAATCAGGCCAACATTCGAGCCCAAGCCGAAATCGAACTCCGCTATCAGTTTGAGCGGGAGCAGTTGGCAGATAGTCTCCTCTTTGTCCAGAAACAGGTAGAAACGGAGCTTACCCATCAACAAAGTCTGGCTTGGCGCAACCTGGGAATTCTCTTGCTAGGGAGCTTCGCTGTATTGGTGGTATTTTGGCTCAGAAACCGCCAACAATTCCGGTTGAAAGAACAAGCCTTGGCACTGCAACAAGAACGAGCGCGCCAACAGCAGCTGGAAGAATTAGCCGCCCTCAAATCCGAGTTCTTCACCAATATCTCCCACGAATTCCGCACGCCCCTCACGGTCATCCTCGGCATGGCCCAACACATCAACGCTCAACCTCAAAAAGCCAGTCAGTTGATTCAACAGAACGGTCAACACCTGCTTCAGTTGGTCAATCAAGTCCTCGAATTGAGTCGGTTGGAGGCGGGGCATGGAGAATTGAATTGGGAACAGCGGGAAGTGCGATCCTACCTCTCTTATCTGGTGGAATCCTATCAATCCTTGGTGAAAGAAAAACAACTGACCCTCCATTCTGAATGGACATTTGACTCGCAACTCATGGACTTGGAGAGAGAAAAACTCCAACAGGTCATGGAGAATTTGCTTTCCAACGCCATTCGTTTCAGTCCAACTGGAGGACACATTTCCCTGACAAGCTGGATTCATGGAGATGAATTGATGGTTTCTGTGAAGGACGAAGGCCCCGGTATTTCTCCAGAACATCTTCCCCGCATATTTGACCGCTTCTTTCAGGCTCCTCATCAATCCCCCCAACAGAGCACAGGCATTGGATTGGCATTGGTACAAGCCCTGGTGAAACTCATGGGGGGCAACATCACCGCGGAAAGTACCATTGGGGAAGGCGCCTGCTTTACCTTTTCTCTCCCCATTCATCAGCGGTCCCTTCCTGCCAAGATCGAAGTCGAACTAGCTCTCCCAATGCTGGCAATGGAAGCCCTAGCAAAGTCTCCCCAACCGATGGAGAAGTCAGAAGCGCCTGAAATCCTGGTGGTGGAAGACAATCCAGATGTTCGTTTCTACCTTCATTCCATCCTGTCTACCAACTTTCAGGTGCATTTGGCCGGAGATGGGAAAGCAGGCTTGGAACTGGCCCAGGAAAAGGTACCTGACCTGATTCTGACGGACGTGATGATGCCGCAGATCAATGGGTATTCCCTCGCCAAACGTCTGAAAGAGGATGAAAGAACCAGTCATATTCCCCTCATCATGCTCACAGCAAGAGCCAGTCAAGCCGACAAAATGGCGGGGCTTCGCGAGGGGATTGATGCCTACCTGATCAAGCCCTTTGACCAGCAAGAACTGTTGCTTCGCATCCACAAGCTGCTCGAACAACGCCAACGTCTGCACCAGCACTACCTGAAATTGGCAGGGTTGGAGGAGGCCTCACCGATGCCTTCTTCCCTCCATGCCTTGCCAAGTCGGGAGGAACTGTTCCTACAAAAAGTCATGGAGGTCATCGACAGCCACCTTGCGGAGCCAGAGCTGAACGTTCACTTGATTGCTAGGCAGGTTCACCTGAGTCAAACCCAGACCTACCGAAAAATCAAAGCGCTGACTGGTCAAACCCCTACCCTACTGATTCGTTCCCGAAGGCTTCAGGCAGCCAAAACCCTCATCGGCAATCGGCAATTTTCCATCTCGGAAGTCGGATATCAGGTTGGTTTCAATGACCCCAACTATTTTTCCCGGATTTTCTTCAAGGAGTTTGGGGTACGCCCGAGTGTCTTTCGGGAAAACCTGGCAAAATCTGGAGAAAAATGATCAACATAACTACCTAGAAATCAGACTATTAGTAGAATATGCAATGCTAGTCCTAGTCTTTGCAATCCCAATCCATCTCCCTTTTTCGCATAAGAAGTAGGTTTGCTAATGTCATCACGACACAAACCTTCTTCATCATTCCCATCCCAAACCCTATGCGTTTTTTCGATTTAGAAATTTGATCTCAGCTCACCAGTAAGCACAAGAATCAGGACAATTATTCATCAGTAATTGTGGGAGGGACCTCATGTTTCATGGGGCCTCCTTTCTATTTGGCAGAAAAAGTCGAGGAGACTGTCGAAGGGAAGGCTCAGCTTGGGGAAAGTTGCACATTCCCCCCAAAATGACAGGTATTTTCCCTCCTTGGCGCAACCATGTCGTGCCCTTCCCTCATCTAACCGTTGACTTTCCACTCACTGCCTGGCTATGATTCGTAATTTTCTGATGGTTGCCTGGCGCAGCCTCCTGCGTCAAAAAGGCTACACTTTCCTCAATATCTTCGGCCTGACTCTGGGGATCAGTGCTGCCCTCTTCATTCTCCTATTTGTGAATCAGGAATTGAGCTATGATCGCCATCATGAGCGGGCGGATCGACTCTATCGAATTGTCTCTCACATTGCGGAGCCAGATGACGCCTTCAATTGGGCGGTCAGTCAAATTCCCCTCGGTCCTACCCTCTTGTCTGAGTATCCAGAGGTGGAAGCCTTCACTCGGTTGGTACCCAATGGAGAATTTGTGTTTGAATTGGAGGACCAAACCTTCCTGGAAGAAAATGTCTTTTTTGCGGATTCGGCCATCCTGCAGATATTCAGTTTTGAGGTCCTCTACGGCGATCCTGCGACTTCCCTGCGCCAGCCCAATGAAATTGTGTTGAATGCTACCCTGGCGGAAAAATTCTTTGGAAACGAAAACCCCATCGGGAAAGTTCTCAAAACCCCAGATGGAGGCTCCCTGGAGGTGGTGATGGTCTATCAAGATTGGCCGCAGGCTTCTCATTTCATTCCCCACGGGCTGATCAGCATGACCGATGGCATCAGTCAACAGGAAAGCTGGGGAAGCTTTGGCATCTATACCTATGTGATGCTACAATCCGGCAGCGATGGAAATGCTTTCGCGGCCAAACTCCCGGAAGTAATCGAAAAATACGTCGCGGTCATCTTCGATCAATTTGACATCACCGTCGAATACGTCCTTCGTCCCATCCAAACCATACATCTCCTGTCAGAGGAAGAAGGCGAATTGGAACCAACAGGAGACCTGTATTTCGTTTATACCTTCCTCGCCATTGGCGTTTTTCTCCTCTTGATCGCCTGCATCAACTATATGAACCTGGCTACGGCCCGTTCTGCCAAGCGAGCGAGAGAAGTAGGCATCCGCAAAGTCATGGGTTCCCTGCGCGCCCATTTGATTGGACAATTCCTGACCGAATCGCTCTTGCTCACCTTACTCTCTATCCTGCTCAGCATCGGCCTGGTCTTGCTGCTGATGCCATTGGTGAATTTGCTGCTGGTCAAGCCGCTCGACAACAGCATGCTATTCCAACCACTCGTCCTGGGAGGCTTGGGGGCGATTCTTTTATTGGTGGGGGTATTGAGTGGCAGTTACCCGGCGTTTTTTCTTTCCAGCTTCCAGCCCATCAAGGTGCTCAAAGCCACCAATCTGGCGGGCAAAGGCAGCGGCAGTTTGTTACGAAAATCGCTGGTGGTCTTGCAATTCGCCATTTCCCTCGCGATGCTGTTTTGTACCGGGGTGGTGATCGACCAATTGAACTTTCTCCAGAACAAAGACATGGGCTTCACCAGTGATCCCCTCTTGCGTTTTCGTCTGACGGAGCCAGATATGCGGGAGAAATGGCCCGCCCTGCGCAATGAATTGTTGCAATATTCTGGGATCAAAACGGCGGGGACCGCCGGTTCCTCTCCCGGTGGCGGCTACAGCAAAGAACTGATGCGGGTCGAGATGGAGGATGGCGCTTACGAAGAAAAAGGCATGGACAACTTCGCCTTTGATCATGACTTCACCGAGACGATGGACCTCAGAATCACCAAAGGCCGGGGCTTCTCGAAGGATCGAGGCACGGATTCGACCACGGCGGTGCTGGTGAATGAGGCGATGGTTCGCCGCATGAACTGGACGGACCCGGTCGGTAAAAAGATTGAATTGGGCGTAGGCGACAGCATCCCAGTGGCCCAGGTGATCGGCGTGGTCGGCGATTACCACCAGCAGTCGCTTTATGAAGTGATCAGTCCCTTGCTCTTCCTTTACAACGACAACAACCGTATCGCGCACGTGCGGGTCAATCCTGAGCAGGTAGAAGGCAGCATCGCTCACGCCCAGGCCAGTTGGGAGCAGATGTTTCCGGGGGTTCCTTTCGAATACGACTTTGTCAACGAGGCCTTCCAGGAACAATATGAGGCTGACCAACTCCGAAGCAAGGTCTTCATCATCTTCTCCATCCTCACAGTCTTGATCGCCTGCCTCGGTTTGCTCGGTCTGGCCGCTTTCACCGCCGAACAGCGCACCAAAGAACTCGGCATTCGCAAAGTATTGGGCGCCAGCGTGCAGCAGCTCATGGTCCTGATGACCCGGGAATATATGATCCTAGTGGCCATCGCCATTCCTCTGGCCTTGGCTCCCGCGATCTGGTACCTCAACAAATGGCTGGACACCTTCGCCTATTCCACCAGTCTGAAACCATTGTTATTCGTCATGGGAATCCTTGCCACTTTGCTGATCACCATCCTGACGGTGAGCTACCACAGTTGGAAAGCCGCCCAAAATGATCCAGTCAAGGCCTTGAAGTACGAGTAGGGGGGCGGGACCGCTTCGCGAGGGGAGGTGAGATGCGGGAGTTGTCTGCGACAAGGGAGTGCTGTACCCTTTCCGCGCTTCCCCGTTTTCCCTTGCAATGGAAAACGACCCGCTTGTCTATGACAATTGACTACTTGCAGCCCGCATCAAGCATTCATTTTTGCATTTGATATTTTTTCTTTTTCGGTTTTGACTTTCTCTGGCTTCCAAGCTGAAGATTGCCATTTTGCTGAACCCTTTTGAGAGACGGGATCGTTTTACTGCGGGAGGCGAGATGCGGGAGTTGTCTGCGACAAGGGGCAGCACGATTACAATGTCCATCCGATAGAACCTCTAAGAAATAGCGGCCGCTTAATTGTATAATTCT
>JBCCCJ010000429.1:0-5490 GCA_039033615.1 Bacteroidota bacterium | reverse complement strand
TTCCGCGCCAGAAGACCCGATACCCAACGATCTTGGGACTGAGGGCGATGGGGTCTTGTTGATCCTTTGGTATGGGAGGAGCGAGCAACGCCTGAATGTGAATCAAATGCGCTACCCGAGCTCCCGGTAAAATCAAGGACTCTTTCTTTTTGGCGGCTTGACTAGAAGCTTGAAACAATCTCACCCGCCTCAGGTCCAGTTTTCGCTCCAGCCAGGTTTGGTACCACCGGACCAATTGAAGTTTGGCGCGACTTGCAGATTGCTCCCGACGGGTCAGCAGCCCCGCTTGTAACTTGATGCCTCGCGCGGTTTTCCAGGCTGAAAAATTGAAATAGCGAGCCACAGTTCGGATCAATGAGACCACAATGGCCCCCAGAAAGAGAATGGGAGTCACAGCCCCAACCACCAGGAGGATGTTGCCCCATTGAGATTCCACTCCCAATGCGAAATCCACTACCTCTTCCTCCCCAATGCGAAAGGGGAGGTATTCATCCACATATTGGTACAGACCCAGAAAAAAACCGATGATCAGGCCAGCCATTCGGATGTGGTTCTGGGCCAGGCCTATGCGGATCAAGGTTGGCAGATCCAGCGAAAACAAACGCTCCGCTGGTGTATGTGCCCTGTCTGGAACGGCAGGGTCGGTACCCTCTTCCGTTTCCTCTCCTCTTTCTGCAAGCATCAAGGCCTTTTGGTCCAGAATGAAATCCCGCAAGGCCTCCGCTTTTTCTACAGATAAGGCATCCAGATTCATCTCTGCCTTGCCAGAACCTGCGGTATCTATCTTGAGTTTCACGACATTCAAAAGCCGATGGAGGACGCTTTGCTCGAATTCAATCGTCTGGACTCGATCCAGGGGAATGGTGGTCCGTTTGAGATTGAGGCGGCGGTGTTCCAGTACGACATCTTCTCCTTCCACATAAAAAAAAAAGCGGAAGTAGGTGATGA
This sequence comes from Bacteroidota bacterium, assembly GCA_039033615.1. Classification (GTDB taxonomy): domain Bacteria; phylum Bacteroidota; class Bacteroidia; order J057; family J057; genus JBCCCJ01. Next base: position 4,542 of record JBCCCJ010000429.1, on the reverse strand, counting down.
GAGAGGAAATGAGTTGAAAAACGGTGATCCCCAGGAAAAAAAGCAGGGCCCAGATTGCTCGTTTTTCTCCTTGCTGAAATACCAAGATCAACAACAACGGCCAAAACTGCCGAACCGATCGTCTCAGAAAAGTCAACAAGATGAAGATGACGGCGGCAGGAGCCTGTCGCTGGGGAAGGTCAAAGCGAAAATCCTGACTCATGAAGATTCGGTGAGAGAGGTTCGCTTGAGTAAAAACTCTTTCAGTTGCTGGGCGCGGTCAGGGTGCAAGCCGGGGATGCTCAGGTCGCTGCTGTCTGTCCCTGCGGTGAAGACCTTTAGCGTCGCCAGTTGAAATAATTTGTCCAGAGGCCCTTGATGGATGGCGCAGTGTTGAACTCGATTGAAAGGAACAATCAGTTGGGTATGCCACAGCCAGCCGGAGCGATACATGAGATCTCGCTCCCGCAAGGCGTATCCTTTGAAGCGAAAGCCTTTGGTCGTGGCCCAAAAGCGAAGGAGACCGATGATGACCCAACTCAGCAGACCTGCGATCCAGGCTTGTTGGGTCGAGAGTTGATCCTGCACGTAAATCCCCACCGCCATCCCAATGAAGAGGATGGCCTGGAAGATTCCCAGGCCTAGCAGTTTTCTGGTCAGGAAGTTGGAGGGTAAGGGCGTGAAATCGACGGTTGCTACTTTTGGGAGAAGATCGAGCTCGATTTCCGCGTTTTCAAATCGCATATCAGCTTATTTGAGAAAACGGATGCTCAAGGGATATTTATATTTGTCTCCGTTTTGAGCTTTGATGGCGACCACGATGGTGGCGATCAGTTGGGTGAAGACCAGACCAATCAGGATGGGAATCCCAATGATAATGAAAATCAAGGGAATGCTAAGCAAGATGAACAGGGTCATCGACAAATGGAAGTTGATGGCATCCTTGCCATGCTGATCCAAGATGGGCATTTCCTTCTTTTTCATTTGCCACACCAACAAAGGCCCCAGGATATGACCAAATGGAATGATTTGTCCTGCTAAGCCCGACAGGTGAGTAAAGAGGACCATATTCTTTTCCTCTTTGGTATAGGGACGAGCAGTGGGAGGTGCTTCTTGAATAACAGTCGCTTCTGCTTCAGCCGCTGTAGTCCTGAGATCTTGCTCGACCTGATGGAGTTCTTCTTCAGAGGGAGCGACCTCGTCCAGAAATTCCTCATCAATGGCAGAAAGAAAGTCGTTTTCCTCAAATGAATCCTCGCCAAATACGGCGTCGGTCATTTTTTCAAATTTGTTGGATTCTGGTTCTGGCATAGCAAAATGGGTTTGATCAACAACTCTCTTCAAAGACGAATGAACGGAGCAAAGGTTAGAAAAACAAGTCAGCCGCTTACCCATAGATGGACAAGCGGCTGGGATTCATCGGCCAAGTAGGACGAGGCTTCGACTAAAACGGGTAGCTGTTTTTTTCCAGCATGAGGGCCGCAACTTTCCGGCGCAGGCTCTTGGTATCCACCAAGGGGGCCAGTGCGAATCTACGCAAGCCGTGCAACATTCCTTTTTGGTCAGCAGCTTTGGCAAAAGAAGCAATCGCTTCCTTTCCGGCAGTATACACCACATCAGCAGCCTCATAAGTATATACCTGAGCCATGGCGATGTGCTGCTGAACCGCTATTTCTCCCCGCTGCTCGATCAGCTTTTGGGTCCGCAATAGGGTTGATTCGGCGGCATACACCTCGATGATCATATCTGCGAGGTTCATCAGGATTTCCTGCTCGTCATTGAGCTTGGCGCCCAAATCCTGAGCGGCTTTACCTGCTACCATCAAGATGGCTTTTTTCAACTTGGCTACCGTCTGGTGGGCTTCACCGAGGGGACCATTTTGAGGAGTATCTTCTCCAGCCGGCTGTGCCAATTCTTGGGCAACCGCCATAGCTTCAGAGAAGATGTCCAACTGACCTTTCATCGCCCGCTTCATGATCATCCCAACCAGGAGCATGCGATTGATTTCATTGGTGCCTTCGTAAATCCGGGTGATCCGGGCATCCCGATACGCTCTTTCCATGGGCGCTTCTGCCGAGAAGCCCATGCCGCCATATACTTGGACCCCTTGATCCACGATGTAATCCAGAACTTCGGAGCCGTGTACCTTCATGATGGCGCATTCGATGGCAAACTGTTCCACCCCTTTCAACAGGGCTTCTTCCTTGCTCATGCCATCAGCTATCAGGTCATTGATTTGATCTTCAATGTTCTGACCTGCGCGATAAGAGGCAGATTCGGTCGCGTAGTTCTTGGTGGCCATCTCAGCGAGTTTGTGCTGCACCGCCCCAAAAGAACCAATGGTCTGCCCAAACTGCTTCCGCTCGTTAGCATATTGAATGGCGTGGGTGATCACTTCTTTGTTGCCACCGATGACCGCTACTCCCAGCTTGATTCTGCCAATGTTGAGGATGTTCACCGCGATCTTGAAGCCATTTCCACGGGAAGAGAGCATATTCTCGACTGGCACGGGAGTGTTGTCAAAGAATACCTGACGGGTAGAGGAACCCTTGATCCCCAGCTTTTTTTCCTCATCTCCAAACGTGATTCCTTCAAAATCCCGTTCTACGATAAAAGCAGTGAGGTTTTTGTCATCCTCGATTCTGGCAAATACAATCATCACCTGAGCAAATCCCGCATTGGAGATCCACATCTTTTGTCCGGTAATGTGATAATGGGTGCCTGCTTCGTTGAGAACGGCTTTGGTCTTGCCGGAATTGGCATCAGAACCAGCATCAGGTTCCGTCAAACAGTAACAAGCCTTCCATTCTCCACTTCCCAATTTGGGTAGGTAGCGGGATTTCTGCGCATCATTGCCGTAGTATTGGATGGGTAAGGTGCCAATCCCGGTGTGGGCTCCATAGGCGGTAGAAAAAGAACCAGTAGAACCCAGCACGTCTGCCATCAGCATGGAGGTATTGAAGCTCATGCCCAAGCCTTCGTATTCTTCGGGTACGGTGACCGAAAGTAGACCCAGTTCTCCTGCTTTGGTCAAGAGACCTTCCATGAAACCTTCTTCCATGCTGTCCATGCGCTCCACATGGGGCGTGACCTCTTGGTCGATGAACTCTTGGGCAGCTTCTGCCATCATTTTTTGTTCCTCGGAAAATTCCTCCGGGATGAAAACGTCTTTGGCTTGGCTTTCGCGGATCAAAAATTCCCCTCCGCGCAGGGCCTTCGATGCAATTACAGTGCTCATAGCGTATATCCTCTATTGATGAATCTAAGATGGGAGTAGAAAGGAGTCGTAAAATAGTATGCTTGCATACTAGTTAACACTCAAATATACAAATTGGTTTGGTATGCTTGCATAACAAATTCAGATTTTTCCTACGTGTCATTTCACAAATCTCTACCTTGGGATATGGAGATTCTATTGGTTGAGCCTTTTTGGGCAGGTTCTCATCAACAGTGGGCAGAAGGACTGATGCAGCATTCCCGTCATGATTTCCGGGTATTGCAACTGCCGGGACGCTACTGGAAGTGGCGGATGCACGGCGGCGCAGTAGAACTTGTCCAGGAGTTTTTGGCCAATCCCTCCAAACCGGCGGTCATTCTTGCCTCAGATATGCTAGACCTGGGAACCTTCCTGGCGTTGACTAGAGCCTGGACCCATGACGTTCCGGTTGTGTTGTATTTCCACGAAAATCAATTGACCTACCCCTGGTCTCCGAGTGATCAAGACCCTGCTCAGCAGCGGGATCGTCATTATGCCTGGATCAACTATCAGAGTGCCCTGGCGGCGGATCAGCTATGGTTCAACTCTGCCTATCATCGCGATTCCTTCTTATCAGCTTTACCTGAATTCCTGAAGGGTTTTCCAGATTACCCTACCACCGACTCCTTGCCTGGTCTGGAAGCCAAAAGTCAGGTGATGCCTTTAGGGCTGACCTTGCCCGAAAAGCGGGAGCTTCGACCACCCAATGATCCGCCCGTCATGTTGTGGAACCATCGCTGGGAATATGACAAGGGGCCAGAAGCATTTTTTCGTACCCTCTTTCAACTGGTTGAGGAAGAGGTAGCATTTCAGTTGGTGGTGCTGGGCGAATCCTATCGAAAGCAACCGCCGATTTTTCAAGAAGCCAACAAGCGTCTCGCCGATCATCTCTTGCATTGGGGCTTTGTGAAAGATCGAAAGACCTATTGGGAATGGGTGCATCAGGCAGATGTATTGCCAGTTACTACTCAGCACGACTTTTTTGGTATCAGTGTAGTCGAAGCCATCGCTGCTGGGGTGTATCCGCTGTTGCCGAATCGATTGGCGTATCCAGAACATATTCCTCAAGCCTATGAAGAAGCGCATTTGTATGAAGGAGAAACTGAATTATTGGCGCGATTGAGGGAGTTCCTTCAAGCACCTGTTTCGGCGGATCAAGCCTTACAGCCCACTTTCCCACTCTAGGAAGAGTCAAGATATATTTTTTGGAAAGTTGGTCCGAGGAGTTGCAGGATTTGTCGGTGTAAGGGTCTGAGGTTTAGGCAGATGAGTTGTGGGTTTTGGTCATTTTGGTGAATGGATAGGAT
>JBCCCJ010000428.1:0-5505 GCA_039033615.1 Bacteroidota bacterium | reverse complement strand
GTGGCGCTGAGCCTGCAAGCTCAGGAGCGATTGCTTCAATCTCGAAACCGCGCCTTTTACCTGCCTACCATCGGACTGAATGCTTCTTCTGGCTACAACCTCTACCAAGGCGGCTATGAGGCCGAGCCGCCACCGCCGCAATTTGAAGGCTTACTTCCCGAACCCATCACCTCCCCTACTTGGGGCGTTGGCTTGGGACTGACTTTTCCAGTATTTCAAGGGGGAAGTCGGCGGGCCGAGCAGCAGCAAACCTTGGTGGATGTCCTGCGCATCAAAAACCAGCAACAAGACCTGGAAAACCAATTGGAACTGCGCATTCGTTCGGTGCTGCAACAGACCGGGGCCTCCTATGCGGAAATCGGACTGTCCCGCCAAGCCGCAGAAGCTGCGCAACGCAACCTGGAGATCGCCCAAGATGGGTATCGGGAAGGCGTGGTTCCCGTTGCTCAATTGATTGATGCCCAGGAGGCAGCGCTGCAATCACAAATCCTCGCCTCCAACGCAGTCTTCTCTTTCTTAGTAGATTTCCTGACCGTCGAAAGAGCGATTGGCTTCTACTATTTCCTGGCCGAGCCAGCAGATCAAGCTGCCTTCCTGGAACGTCTGAATCTATTTCTGAATCCCTGATTCTTTCTGCCGAATATGTCGCGCTCCCGTGCTTGATCTTTTTATGAGCCATCCCGTAGTCGCGAGACAACGCTTACTCCCCTCCATCACTCACCACTTATCCCTGTTCCGTATGAGATCCTTTTGGATTGTGCTTCTCCTCTTTCTGTTTGCCTGTCAGGAAGCTACGCAGCGTCAGGAAGCCCCTGTGCGCCCAGTGAAATTCATGACCATGAGTCGTGGACAGGCTGCGGAAACGGCAACCTTTACTGGAATTACCCAATCAGATCAGGAGGCCTCCTTGTCTTTCAAAGTCGGGGGTGTCATGGCTCAGGTCGTGGTAAAAGACGGGCAGAAAGTCCGCAAAGGCCAACTCTTGGCGGCGCTGGATGCAGAGGATTATGAGCTGCAGGTAGAACAAGCCCGCGTACAAGTCAAGCAGGCCGAAACCAGCCTCAACGTTGCTCGGTCTACCTATGCGAGAGTGGAGCGCTTGTACGAAAACAATTCGGTCTCGCTCAGCGAGTTTGAACAGGCAAAGGGAAACTTCGAAGCGGCCACGGCCCAGCTCGAAGCCGCTCAAAAGCAACTGCAAGCCGCCCAAAACCAAGTGAATTATACCCGGCTACGGGCTCCGTTCACCGGAGTCGTGAGCAGCATCGGGGTAGAAGCAGGCGAATTGGTGGGAGCCGGTAATCCCGTGGGACTGCTCAGCTCCGAAGGTCATCCCGAGGTCACTTTTGGCGTTCCCGGCCGCTACGTCGGTCTCATCAAAGAGGGGCAGAAAATCAACATTCGCCTTTCTGTGTTGTCCGACCAGACCTTCGAAGGAGAAATCACGGAAGTTGCCTTTTCTCAAGGGAATGCCGCTACCTATCCGGCCCGCGCCCGCTTCTTGAAACCTATCGCGGCCATTCGACCAGGGCTCTCAGCGGAAGTTCAGTTTCCCCTTTCTCTTCAAACCGGAGACAACAGCCCCATGCTCGTCCCCGCCAAAGCAGTGCGGGAAAATGCGGAAGGCACTCGTTTTGTATTCAAATTGACAGGAAGTGGCGACACCCTTCAGGTCCAGGAAACCTCTGTGGAATTGGGAACGCTCAGCGCCGAGGGATTTGTGGTTCAGTCGGGCTTATCAGTAGGGGACCGCATCGCCACAGCAGGGCTGAATTCTTTGCTCAATGGCATGTCGGTAACGCTGCTTCCCTGATTTCCTTCCTCATTTTGCCTCTATCTCGGTTTTCCCAACCCCTATCCTGTGAACTTAACCCAAATTTCCCTTCAGAATAACCGGGTAACTTTTACCCTGCTGGCAGTGCTGGTCCTGCTTGGGATCTCCACCTATAACGGCTTGGAACGGAACGATATGCCCCCTTTTACGGTACGGGTGGCCCAGATCGTGACGGTTTTTCCCGGAGCTGGCCCTGAGCGGGTAGAAGCCCTCGTCACCAGCCCCATCGAGCAGGTGGTACAGGAAATTCCGGAACTGGATTATCTGACCAGCGAGTCTCGTACTGGCGTCTCCATCGTCAAAGTATCCCTCAAGCAAGACATCCAAAAAGAAGAATTGCAGCCAATTTGGGATCGCCTCCGCCGAAAAATGGAGGCCCTCCGACCGGATCTGCCAGACAACATCATTGATCCAGATGTGAAAGATGATGGCTTGGGAGTCGTATATGGCATCATGGTAGGGCTGGAAGGAGTTGGCTTTGCCTCTGACGAACTGGAGGATTATGCAGTTATCATCTAAGACAACCTGATCCGTCTGAAAGACGCCTCGCGGGTGAGCATCATGGGCGCCCAGGAGGCACAGGTCATGGTAGAATTTGAGCATGCAGTGCTCGCCCAATATGGCCTGACTGCCGGGCAACTCCAGAACATCATTTCCACCACCAACATCCTCTTTCCCGGTGGACAAGTCAACCTGGAGGAGGAGCGCATTATCCTCGAACCTACCGGAAACTTTGAAACCCTGGAGGACCTGGAAACCCTCATCATTCCCATCGGTCAGCGGGGAGAAACGGTCTTTCTCGGGGACATCACCCGCATTCGCAAAGGCTATGAAACCCCCACCGAACGCATCGTGAGGGTCAATGGTCGGCAGGGACTTGCGGTTTCGGTTGCGCTAAAGGAAGGCGCCAACATCGTAGAACTGGGCGTAGAAGTAGATCGCAAGCTGGACAGCCTGCAACGGACCTTCCCGGTCGGCATTGAAACCTTCCGGGCGGCATCTCAGGATGTGGTGGTGGATCAATCCATTCAGGATTTTGTCGGCAACTTGGGCCAATCGGTGGTGATCGTTTTGGTGGTGATGCTGCTGTTTTTGGGTCTGCGAACCGGAATTGTGGTAGCGAGCTTAATTCCCCTGGCGATCATTTGCACCATTTTCCTCATGGGCTTGCTGGGAGTAGGGCTGAATAAGGTCTCCTTGGCCGCGCTCATCATGGCCCTGGGGATGCTGGTGGACAATGCCATTGTGATCGCAGAGTCGATCATGGTGAAAATGGAGGAAGGGCAATCCGCCCGCAAAGCCGCCATCGACGCCAGCAAAGAATTGGCGATTCCCTTGCTGATCTCCTCTCTGACCACTTCCGCAGCCTTTTTGTCTTTCTTTCTCGCGGAATCTGCCTTGGGAGAAATCGTCGGACCCCTGTTTGTGGTGATTTCTCTGGCCCTGCTTTCCTCCTGGCTGATGGCCCTCACGGTCGTTACCCTGCTGGCAACGGTTCTCATTCGCATCAAACAAAAAAACCCCTCAGAAGCAGAAAAACCGGGCTTGTTTGACAAGATCAACGAGGCATACGTGAAGATCCTGATTCCGGTGCTGAAGCGGCCCTGGCTGTTTTTGGCGGTGATTGTGGCTGCCTTTGTGCTGTCTCTCTTTGGGTTTGGGAAACTGCCCTTCATCTTTTTCCCAGACTCAGAACGCAACCTGATTACGGTAGATGTAAACCTGCCCGTGGGAACCGCCATCGAGAGTTCCGAAGGGATCATTGCCCAATTGGAAACCTTTCTTGCGGAGGAGTTGCAGGTGAATGACAGCCGTCCCAAAGGTGTCAAATCCTGGACTTCTTTTGTCGGAGAAGGGCCCATGAGTTATGATTTGGGCTACCAAAAATCTCAGCCTCAATCCAACTATGCCCACATCCTGGTCAATACCACTTCGGGAGATGACAATCAGCCGATCATTGATGCGCTGAACGAATTCGCCTTCTACAACTTGCCCGATGCGACTGTCAAAGCCCAACGCCTCAAGCAGGGCGGCGGTTCTGGCATTCCCGTGCAGGTGCGGGTGAGTGGGCCGGATCCCAATGTGCTCTTTCGCCTGTCGGAAGAAATCAAAGGCAAACTCAACGATACGCCCGGTACCCTCAACATCGAGGACGATTGGGGACCCAAACTGAAGAAGTTGGTGGTGCAGATCGACGAGGCCAAAGCTCGCCGAGCGGGCCTGACGAACCAGGACATTGCGCTCTCCTTGCAGACGGCCTTGATCGGCTTTGAAACCGGAGATTTTCGGGAAGGGGAGGAGAGCCTGCCGATTATGTTGCGCAGCCAAAACACCGAAGAACTGGATGTCAGTCAACTGAAGACCATCAACATCTTTGCGCAGAATAGTGGGCAGTCGGTTCCCCTGGCTCAGGTCGCGGAATTGGTGCCCAGCTGGCAATTCGCCAAAATCCTGCGCCGAGACCTATACCGGACGATTTCCGTCAACTCCTACCTGCAAAGTGGCTTTACCGCCCGGGAAGTCACCAGTGAATTTGAACCCTGGCTGGCGGAGGCTTCCCAAACCTGGCCCGCTGGATATACCTACGAATTGGGCGGAGAAGCGGAGGATAGTGCCTCTGGCCTGCAAGCAGTCATCGACCAATTGCCCATTTCTGGCTTTCTGATCATTCTCCTTTTGGTCCTGCAGTTCAATTCTTTCCGCAAGACCACCATCGTCTTAGGCGCCATTCCTTTGGGCGTCATTGGGGTGGTATTGGGCTTGCTGGTGTTCCGCTCCTACTTTGGCTTTTTTGCCTTTTTGGGCATCATTTCCCTGGCCGGAATCATCATCAACAACGCCATCGTTTTGCTAGATCGCATCGACATTGAACTGAATGAATTGGGGCGCAAGCCCTGGGATGCCATCCTGGCCGCCTGCCAGCAACGCCTCCGGCCCATTCTCCTGACGACCTTTACCACCACCCTCGGCTTGATTCCGCTCTACCTCGGAGGCGGACTCATGTGGGAACCCATGGCCATCGGCATCATCGTCGGCTTGTTGTTTGGCACCGTGATTACCCTGCTCTTTGTGCCGGTGATGTATTTGCTGATGTATCGGGTGAAGGCGGAGTAGGGTTTTCCGGATACTGCTCCCACTTCTCTTCATCCAATTGGCAGAATCCTCAAAGATCATGAAAAGCCCAATGAAGGGATCGATACATAGCGCATAATTTCTTAGGCCTTAAGCTACCACTTTTTCCTTATCTTAACGACGCTAAACTTGGTCTATAAGCCATTCGCTGCGCCTGCGGCACAAAGTCTTGTTCTTCTGCACAACAAAACAAGGTAGCACGCTAAAAAAATGAATATTGAAATTGAATCAATAGGTTGGGATCAATTAGATGAGTACGCTAACATTCCCATATCATTTGAAGTTACATCGATCCTCGACGTATCCTTCGAAAGTAATGGTATTCAGGGAATTGGAATTAAGGAAACAGAGCTTGAATCACCCTATTTGAAAGACTATGACGAATCTGAAACCCCTGATGATTGGGCTAAGCAATGGGATATCAAAAATTGGGGATTTTTTGTTGCAAAACATAGCAACTCAGGAATAATTGCTGGAATAACAGTAGCCCTGAAAACCGACGGTCTTCATATGCTAGAAGGAAGAAATGATTTAGCTGT
>JBCCCJ010000427.1:0-5517 GCA_039033615.1 Bacteroidota bacterium | reverse complement strand
TTCTTTCGTCCCAGTTCTTCGTCAAAAAAAGCCTCCCTTAGCCCGCTAAACTCGGTTTTTTATCCTTGACCTGAAACAAAATAACCTCGCGAAAAGAGGAAGTTATTTTTCAAGTCTCACTAAGCCGATTTGGCAGCCATTTTGCATAAGGTTCTACCAACCGGAACTGTAGGGTAAGCTTCATTCAACCCTTTTGCAAGAATTGGCATGAAACGGAATCCCTGGCCAATGTCCGTCTTTACTTCTGGAAAAGCCAAAACGGCTCCTTCCCAGACGCGTCCCACTAGACGTCGGGATTCCTGGTTTGCCTGGCTGAAGAAACCCTCCCCCAATCTGCAAGTCAGTGAGCAATTGTGGCTGCGGGTGCTGGAAGTCCCTCATACCTCTACCCTATTCTCCCTGGTCGAAACCAATCGGGCCTTTCTTCAGGAATGGCTAAGCTGGATCGAAACCATTCAAACCGAAAAAGACTGCCGCAAATTCATCGAAGGAGTGCGCTACCGGGATGTCTTCGCTGGAACTTGGGTGTACGGGGTTTGGTACCAAGGCGAATTGGTGGGCTTGTTGGACCTCAATGAAGGGAACCGCCACGATAAGCAGGTCTCTATCGGCTATTGGTTGGGGAAACAAGTCCTTGGCAGAGGCATCATGACCATGTGCGTGCTGCGCTGCATGGATCATTTGTTTCGGCAGGAAAAAGTTCAAAAAATTCTCATCAAGTGTGCTTCCCACAACAAACGCAGTGAAGCCATTCCGCTCCGACTTCGCTTTTCCTGGGAAGGCATAGAGCAGGACGCTGGCACCTTACAAGGCGAAGAAGTTGCGATGCATACCTATGGCATGCGCGCAACAGATTGGAAGGATGCACGAGCCTTATACCTGGCAAGTTTGGAAGGCTGATCTCTCCCCTCCCACTTCTCGAATCCCGGCTCCCGCTTCCCTAAAACATCTGCTGCACCCGCTGCAAGCCTGCCACCAATTGATCGATCTCTTCTTTGGTGTTGTAGAAAGCGAAAGAGGCCCGCACCGTCCCCGGGATGTCAAAATATTGCATGATCGGCTGGGTACAATGGTGTCCCGTTCGAACGGCAATTCCCAAGCGATCCAGAATGGTTCCCGCATCATAGGGGTGAATGTCTCCCAGCAAGAAAGAAACCACACTCGTCTTATTGGCCGCAGTCCCGATGAAGCGCATCCCCGGCAATTGACTCAACTGCTCATTGGCATAGCGCAGCAATTCTTGTTCCCAGGCATGAATGGCTTCGAAGCCAATTCCCTGGACGTATTCGATGGCTGCTCCCAAGCCGATGCCTCCAGCAATGTTGGGCGTACCCGCTTCGAATTTGTGAGGCAGACCCGCAAAAGTGGTTTTTTCGAAGGTAACCACGTCAATCATGTCTCCTCCCCCCAAATAGGGCGGCATTTCCTCCAACCATTTTTCCTTGCCATACAACACCCCGATTCCGGTCGGACCGAAGAGTTTGTGGCCGGAAAACACCAAGAAGTCGCAATCCAGCGCCTGCACATCTACCGCTTCATGCGCCACAGCCTGGGCTGCGTCCAACAAGACGGGCACGCCCTGTGCGTGAGCGGCTTCGATGATGGCTTCTACCGGATTGATGGTTCCTAGCGCATTGGAAGTATGCACCACCGAAACCAGCTTGGTCTTTTCATTGAGCAAATGGTGAAAGGCTTCCAGGTCCAGCTCGCCAGCCTCATTCATGGGGATGACCTTCAACTGGGCTCCGGTTTGCTCACACAGCAGTTGCCAGGGAACAATGTTGGAGTGATGCTCCAGATGGGAAATGAGGATCTCATCCCCAGCTTGCACGTATTTGCGGCCGTAGGACTGCGCAACCAGATTGATGCCCTCCGTGGTCCCCCGGGTGAAGATGATTTCATGCTCGTGTTGGGCATGCAACAGGTTCTGCGTCAGCTTCCGGCTCCGCTCATATTCGTCGGTAGCCTGCTGACTCAAAAAGTGAACCCCCCGGTGGATGTTGCTGTTCTCAGCCTGGTAATAGGCAGCAACCCGGTCGATGACTGTTTGCGGCTTTTGGGTGGTGGCCGCATTGTCCAAATACACGAGAGGCTTTCCATATACCTCCTGATGAAGGGTAGGAAAAGCCTCTCGGATTTGATTGATATTCAAACGTGTGGAGGTCTCTGGCATAACAATGATTAGAAACGTTGTTCGATCAATTGATCGAGATAGGCCTTCACAGCCTCGTTTTTGAGTTCCTCTGCTACTTCCATCGCAAAGGCATGAATGAGAATCAAGCGTGCCCTTTCTGCTGGAATCCCACGAGCCTGAAGGTAGAACATGGCGTCCCGATCCAGGCGTCCCGTCGTTGCTCCGTGGCTACATTTTACGTCATCCGCATAGATTTCGAGCTGCGGCTTGGTGTAGATGTTGGCGGTATCGGATAACAGGATGTTCCGGTTGGACTGGTAGGCATTGGTCTTCTGGGCATCCTCATAGACATGGATTTTGCCGCTGAAGACTCCGGTGGATTGATCAGACATGATGCCTTTGTACAGCTCGTTGCTGTAGCAGTTTGGCTTCATGTGGTGCACCTGGGTGAAATTGTCCACATGCTCTTGGCCGGAAAGCAGATACGTGCCTTTCAGGTGGGATTCGATGTTGCTTCCATCTAACCACATGGTGAGGTGATTGCGAACCACATCTCCACTGAAGGTGAAGGTATAAATCTGGCAGTTGCTATCTGCAGCTTGGCGAACTTCGGTGCGCTCGATGCGGGCAGCGGCGTCAGATTCCAATTGGAAGTTGACGTATTCTAAGTCGGCATTCGCTTCCACAATCACCTCAGTGAGGGTATTGGAAAGGCTTTGTCCTTCGCCGATGGTATGATGAGTCGCTACGATTTGCGCACTGGCCCCGCTTTCTACCAGGAAGAAGTTCCGAAATTGGTTCAGCGCAGCGGTAGCGCCCGTTTCGGTCACATGTATCAGTTGAATGGGAGCAACTGCCTGATGATTCTTCGGAACTCGAATGAGGGTACCTTCCGCAGCAAAAGCGGTGTTCAGAGCCGCAAAAATATCATCGTCCGGCGCCACCACAGAAGCTAGCCGCTCTTCCAATAAGGCTTTGTCTTCGGCCTTCAATCCAGAAAACGAACTGATTTGAAGCGCATCCTGATTGTTGCTGAGATCAGACCATTCTGGTGCGAGGTGTCCGTTGATGAACACCAAGCGATCTCCTTCCAATCCAGGAATCACATACGGCTCCAAATCCTCAATCTTGCCGCCACGGCCCAACTGATAGGGTCTTCCTACCACTGCTTTGAGCTGCGTATATTTCCAGGCTTCCCATTTACGGGTGGGCACCTCCAGTTGGGCGAGGGCCTGCTCTGCTTGTTCCCGAACTTTCATTGCGACGCTGCTCCCGTTCAAGGAGGCAGGGCGGAAAGCTTCGATGAAATTGTTGGTCTTGCTATTTTTCGTCAAAGAGGACATAGGTCAATCTTCAATTGAAATCAAACTAAGAGGGATTGCTTGTCCTTAGACGGTAGCTTCGGCTTTGAGCCAATCGTATCCTTTTTCTTCCAGTTCCAGCGCCAATTCTTTGCCTCCAGAACGAACGATTTTGCCTTGATACAAGACGTGAACGAAATCAGGCACGATGTAGTCCAACAAGCGCTGGTAGTGCGTGATCAACAAGAAGGCGTTGTTCTCGTTTTTCAGTTGATTGACTGCTTGGGAAACGATGCGCAAGGCGTCGATGTCTAAGCCAGAATCGGTCTCATCCATGATGCAGAGCTTGGGCTCCAACATCGCCATTTGGAAGATTTCGTTGCGCTTCTTCTCTCCACCAGAAAAGCCTTCATTCACAGAACGCTTGGTCAAGTTGGAATCTAGCTCGACGATTTTTTGCTTTTCCCGCATCAATTTCAGGAATTCTCCAGCACTTAATGGATCCTGGCCCCGGTATTCTCGCACTGAATTTACAGACGTCCGCAAAAAATTCACCATGCTCACCCCAGGAATCTCCACCGGGTATTGAAAAGCCAAAAACAGCCCTTCTCCTGCGCGCTCGTCGGGATCCATGTCCACGAGGTCTTGCCCGTCAAACATGATCTCCCCGTCGGTGACTTCATAGTCATCACGCCCGGCCAATACAGAAGCCAAGGTGCTTTTCCCAGAACCGTTGGGGCCCATGATCGCGTGTACTTCGCCTGGCTTGATATCTAGATTTAGGCCCTTGAGGATTTCCTTTTCCTCGATGGAGGCGTGGAGGTTATTTATGTGTAACATGTTCAATTAACTTTCAGATGATTGGAATGTGAATTATTGGCTATTCAATGGAATGGAGTATGCTGTGTTTGCTCTGATTAAATCTCGACCATGTCTTTTCTTAAACTGATCTTTCAAATCTCGCCAATCATTACTCGATGGCATTCTGCTTCCTACAATTACTCCATAAGTAGATATTTTAGGGCAATTGAGACCGCTTTGTTTGGCATGATTGATTCCTTGAACGATCTGCTTGTAAGCTATTTTAGCAGGGATTCCGGTCCCCTTTAGTTCAACAAAGAAAAAACGATCTTCCTCCTCCTCTTCACATACCCTAACTAATACATCGGGCCTCTTACTTTCGTTTTGGTTGCCTGTATCAGATTTGGGGTTAACGACCTCTTCAAAATGTACAAAGCAGTACTTCTTTTTGTTTCGGAGTTCATCCATTCGAATCTCCTTCCCTTTTTCTCTAAACGTAGAGCGAGTGTCTGAATAATGCTGTTGTTCCCCACCAAGTTTTTCCTGTAATGATTGACAACAAACTCTTTTAGCCATTGGGAACCGGATATTTGATGTCAAGAAGTTTGTCAAAAATTGCCCCCATCTTTTCCGAAGCACGATCAATTTTGCTCCCTCCTAATCCTCTTCGATCTAAGTTGAGAATAGATTTTGGAGGACTATTTGAATCTCCAGACACCAATTCCCCCTCTTCTACATAAGCTGCAGATACTCGACCAAATGGAATCCACAACCTCTCTTCCACAATTTCCTTCACTTGGTTCTGGTGGAGTTCGCCCATAGCAGCTATCTCCGCAGCAGTGATCAGATTGTCGAACGCCGTCAATACATAAGGACTGTGCGTACTCACCATTATCTGATTACCTGCTTGTGTCTGTAACACCAGCGCAAGCGATTCAATCACTTTTTGTTGCGCTTCTGGATACAAATGAGCTTCTGGCTCTTCCACTAAGAAAAATCCAGGTTTCTCCTCCCAAATAGAGGCAATGAATGCCGGCCACATCCCCGTGATTTCTCCTTGACCACTAGCAGCTTGCTCCATCGGGATGCTCTGCCCTTCAGTCTGAACAATGTATTCTTTGCCTCCACTAGCTACCTGATAGCTTCCCTTGATGAGTTGATGGAGAGACTCGAAAACCTTTTCAACTGCTTGAAAACGGTGTAAATCTCGCGCACTGGGTGCCAACTGCCGCTCTTGCTTCAACCTCAATTGCCAATCTACCCCTTGGAAATGACGCCGAT
>JBCCCJ010000426.1:0-5519 GCA_039033615.1 Bacteroidota bacterium | reverse complement strand
GATCTGCTCCTATGGGCCTAAATGAACTCAAAATTATAGATTGAGGAGCCCATGCTCCATTTCCATATGGTCTAGAAACCATTTGTAGTAGGTTTCCTTCGGAATCAAATATTCCTACAAATGTTGTATCTGCTGTACTTGCCCAAGCAATGTATTGGCTACCGTCTTGATTCCAACGACCATCCTCATAAATATCCTCAACTGATAG
Organism: Bacteroidota bacterium; assembly: GCA_039033615.1. Lineage (GTDB taxonomy): Bacteria > Bacteroidota > Bacteroidia > J057 > J057 > JBCCCJ01. The sequence continues at coordinate 5,311 of JBCCCJ010000426.1, read as the reverse complement.
TTGAGTAAGGCTATCTCCCGTTTCATGAATTTTCCATAACTGATTCGAAATGGTGCTGAAAAGAATCCATCCATTTGCTCCCCAATCAGGTTGAGACCTAATGGCCCCAGAAACAAGTACTCGCTCCTCAGCGGTAGGAATGTGAAACACTCGAAGTTCTTTTTCATCTTCTCCTGAATCAACGAGATACACGAACTCATCCCCATTGTTTGGATTGAAGTCAGGAGCTCCATAAATAGGGTATGCAAAAATAGATTCATACCCTCTCACGGGGTCTCGGTCCAGCTCCTCACAGTTGGGACGTACTCCGGAAGGTTGGCATGCCAAAATCAAGAGGTAAGTCCCCCAACTGAGTAGGAAGATTATGTCCTTGGGAAGGTTTGGTGACTGCATCATGTTATCGGTTTTCGATGGCTATACGAAAAGAGGCGGTTTGATTTTCAGTAGAGAGAATTCCTACATAGATACTTGACGGAACTTCTCTCATATCAACGGAAATTTGATTCTGCTCATCACCCAAGTTGGGATACGTTTTGGTCAAAACTGTTTGGCCAGTTACGGAAAGAATTTCCAGTTTCAGCAAGGAAGCAGGGGAAAAGGAGTGTTCCAGGGAGAAAGAACCAGCTGATGGGTTGGGGAATACCCGAACCAGTTGCTCATTTTGACTCGACATATTTTCTAAAAAAGTGGCATTCTCATCTCTCACGTGCATTGAGTAAGCAAAATCTGCTCCTTCAAGGTAAGGATCAAAAGGAATCCACTGATTTACAGTAGCTCCGCTGAGGGAAGTTCGGACAAAAAACGCATACCCTTCCAGGGTCGCTTGTGTTTCATTACACTGGGTGATTGTGATATTTTCCTCAGGAATAGCGTTTAGCCCGATAAGCTCAGATGCACTATTTCTTGGCCAATAGTCTATCAATAAATACCCATTCCCAATATTATGGGTGCTGACAACTTCTACCCGATGAACATCACAAAAATAGGTGCCGCTGGCAATACCATTGCTAAGTGTGCCAGAACCCAGGGAAACAAGTTCATTAGATGAAACTTGAGATACATCCGAAGAGGTAGACTCTTTACTGACACGTATGATATTATTATCTGGCTTTTCTATGGCTTTCAAAGTGGCTTCTCCATCCAAGAGCCCCCAGCCTGTATAATCATCATAACCGATTCCTCCATAATTTCCATCAGCGTCCACAATATCTCTGGCATATTTCTGAACTAAAAATTCTACATCTTCACAGGAAAGGTTTTCAGGAGAAGATATCCAAGGAATATTGTAATGACTCAACATCAATCCTGCCACTCCCGCAACATGGGGGGTAGCTGCTGAGGTTCCATTAAAATCTACGTATTCAGAGTCCGAACCTCCTCCGGTTGTTTTTACCAAGTTGAGCGTACTGGGAGCACTTATGTCTATATTTGACCCATAGCTAGCTTCCCAATCAACTGGACCATTAAGTTCATTCTTATAGATACCATCATCACCAATTCCTCCCACAGAAATTACCCAATCATCTAGGAAGGTAGCGGGATAAGCAGTTGTATTTGCCCCATCATTCCCTCGGCTTGCCACGAACACTACGTCATTTTTCCAGGCTGTATAAATTGCGTCTCTTAGGGCAGCAAATTCTCCTGCAGAAAACTCGTTACCGTAAATGTCATCATCATTGCTGTAAGCCCAACTTGCATTCATGATGTGTAAACCATACCCATATCCATTGAGTGTTTCCAGCGAACCTTCTACTATTGCTGCTGAAGTTGTGACCAAATCAATGAAGCTACCATCTTCATGATCGATCTTCATACTGAAAAGTTGAACGCCGTCTTCACCACTATCGAAGTCACCTCCTGCAATACCAGATACTCCAAGACTATTGTTCCTCAAAGCACCAATAATTCCTGATGAACTCGTTTCATGACCTGCCTGGTCGTGGAGTGGATTGTTATCTATCGGTATATTGCTGCCCCAGTCCCAACCACCTTTCACTCTAGAACCCCCAAAAGTGCCATCTCCAAAATCTTCATGAGACCATCTGATACCTGTCCCATAAACTCCTACCTTTACATGGTCTTTTCCGGTTTCTACTTCCCAAGCTCCGACAACATTAATATGAGATTCGCCATATGGGGCAATAGGATGTAATGCTGGTTGATCATTGCTGAAGAGTTGATCATTAGGGACACTATGAAATTTGCCGATTCGATTCAAATGCGCATATTTTATGAAGCCGTCAAGGCTTTCCAATGTATCCGCAATCTCGATCTCATTTAACGTAGTTGTACGAGAAAAATACTGTGGCTTCTGGAGTACTAATGTGTTCCATAATGGGAAGTTTTTTTGAGTTCTCCCAGAACGAGTAATGAAAGCACTGTCAGAAGGGGTGAGTCTACTATGAACCTTGAACATAATCCAAGATTCCAGTTCAGTTGTATGCATCTTCGCCTCCATTGAGTCAATGGTACTTTGTTTTACAAAAGTAGATACTTTGCCCCAAGATTTATCAGCATCTTCAAGTGGTGGGTTCAATAAAGAATTTGGTGAAAAACGAACAACAACTTGGTTTTTCATATACAACGGATTTCCAGTGCTATCCGACACTATTTCTCTTGGGACAGTCCATTCGGCATACTTCACCACCGCATACCGCTGTGTCCCTCCCTGCATCAGAATCCCCTGTACATACACCGTATCGCTACCTGAAGTACTGAGTTGAAGAGCCTGACCCGCTGGCATGCCGACTTCTCGATACTTCCTTTGCCAACGAAGCTTGCCTCCGGCATCAATGCCTTCAGTCAGAATGCTAGTGCCTTCTACTGGAAGAAATTGTTCGCTACTAACTACCAAGCGGTTGCCTGGCAGACGATCAATTTGCTTGGCCACACAGCTATGGGTCGTAGGAGCAGGCCGTTGTTTGGCCCATTGGAGGGTGCCACTGCTGTTGTATTTCAACAGGAGTTGTTCTTTGCCACCATTGAGACTATCCGTAGCAAAGCCAGCCACATAGACCATCCCACTGTCTCCCAATACCAGGTCCAAGCCGCCATCATCTACGCCATCTGCTCCCCAGCTTTCCAACCAAATCTGATTGAGATTGCTGTCCAATTTGACCGTCTGAACTTGATAGGTGATTCCATCTGAAGAGGCAGCACCAGTCATGTACAGATTGTCATCTTCATCCACTACTACCGCAGCCGGTCGATCAAATCCAAATCCGCTATTACTGATCAGTTTCGCACCTTTGAGGGTGCCGTTAGCCTGATAGGTCAGACTCAAATAATCCCAATTGGTGAGGCTCTGCCCACTGGCACCCGTTACGCGCAAAGTTCCTCTGGAAAAAGTAAGTTTGGCTCCTCCGTCATCATAGCCGGTATGGTCATAGCGACGGGTCCATTGCAAGCTACCGAGTTTGTTGTATTTCAAGGTCGCCACATCTTTGTCTCCACTGCTATCCAGACTCGTTCCTGTCACATAGAGATTACCCGTACCGTCAGATACCAAATCTGCGGGAATATCGTCTCCATTGCCTGGGCCATTGTACGTACTACTCCAGTTGAGGCTGCCGTTGCTGGTACTGAAACTAAGGAGGAGATAATCTGCGGTCGTGTCGCTGCTTCGAAACGTAGCAGCAGCCACATAGAGATCTCCATACGGATTCAAGACTAGCGCAACTCCCATATCATCCTCATTGCCAGGGTGATGATAGGTACTTTGCCAGACGGTATCGCCTTGGGAATTCAGTTTTAGCACTAGCACATCATATCCCTGCGTACTGTCAAACGTATTTCCAGTCATATAGAGATCGCCGCCATCACTGATCGTAGCGCTCCATTCAACAGCTGCCTTGGGTTCTCCGGTGACTAGCGCCCATTCTTGGTTGACGAGTGTCTGGGCGGGGAGTTCAACCATGAGGCCGATTAGTACGAAAAAGAGGAATAAACGGGGGGGGGGGGTAAGAATTGATTTCATGGGGGAGAAATGAGCTGCATTCCCTCAACCTAGTTCGAGGTAGCACAAGGAGGTGAGTAAAAGAAGCGTGTCTGAGAAACCCCGTTAAAATCAAGATACTACCGCATGGAGGACAATTCCAAATTCGAAGGGTTGGGCAATCAGTTGCGCGGGGAAAGTAGCTGTACCGTGGACTCCCAGACCGCGGAGGGGATGGTATCCAATTCGGACCGACATCACTCTCGCGCGTTTGCAACGCGTGAGGCTGAAATGGCAGAGTTGGTAACTCCCAAGAAGCAGGAAAGGCGATTGCCATCAAGCAAGTGTGTCCGAATGCAATTCGGACCGACAGCTTCAACAAATCCTCTATTCTGCTTGTTTATCGGCTAAGGGAATCTAATTTCACTGTCAATCATAGGCATTGATCTATCAGTCCTCTACGGAACCACCTTTTCATTAGCATACACATGGGTAGCAACATCGCAACTGGAGCAAACATTTTTGTCACCGACCTTGATGGCACCCTGCTCCGCAACAATACCACCGTATCTCCTCCGGCCACCCAGACGCTTACCCATCTCCTCCAGCAGCAGGCTCCCATCTCCATCGCTACGGCTCGATCCATTGTTTCGGTTCGCCAAATCTTGGGTCATATTCCTTTCCAACTGCCGATCGTCTGTGCCAATGGGGCTTACGTTACCAATCTGGCCGATAATCAGCGGGAATTCATCCAAGACATTCCCCAAAGTCTGGCCGAAGATCTCTTGGAGTTGGGAATAGAATGGGGGTTTTCTCCCCTAATTTCTACCTATTCTTATGCGGCCCAACGGGAGTTGCTCTACGTCCAGGATGTCAACAATCATCCCCTGAGAACCTACATCGAGGATCGGCAGCAGACCAAGGATGAGCGCCTGACCTTTACTCCCTCTATTCGATCCTGCTTGAAAGACGCCGTCCTCAACCTGAATCTGATGGCGGAGCGACCTAGGGTGATCGAATTGATGGGAGAGATCAAGCGCCGATATCCGGGCTTGATCCAATGCTATACCTACGAAGGCTTTGCCGGAGACCAGTATGTGTGGCTGTCGGTCTATGCGCAAGGCGCAACCAAAGGCTTGGCGTTGAAGCGGTGGTTAGAAGGCCACGGACACGATCCCGCTCAGTTGGTGGTCTTTGGAGACCAACTCAATGATTGCAGCATGTTCGAAGTAGCGGGCAAAGCCGTAGCCGTAGCAGACGCGCATCCCGGCCTCAAAGTCTTGGCTGACGAGGTGATTGGCAGCAATGAAGAGGACGCTGTGGTAGCTTATATCGCAAATTGGTTGCAAGACTAAGTGATACTCAAAAAATAACTTG
>JBCCCJ010000425.1:0-5539 GCA_039033615.1 Bacteroidota bacterium | reverse complement strand
GTGAGAAGTGCTGGAATCCCGCGTAATCTCTTCCCATACTTCTTGCGGGATAATCACTTCGTCAAATAACTCTTCCAGGATCTCTAGTTGCTGAACCATTGCCAAAGAAAAAATCGGGCTCGCGTCCGACACAACCACTCCTTTTTTCATGAAGCCTTGAGCTTTTGGATGTCAGCCATTACTTCTTCGATTCCCAATAAAGAAATAGGGAGCTCTTGTGCGGCCAGATATTGTTCATACTGCCATCGAGTAGCTCCAGACAATTGGGCTGCTTTTCCTAGAGATACTTTTTGCTGGAGATATAATTGGGTAACCAGGGAAAATTTGATCTGTTGTTGAAGTTCTCCTGCTGATTCATTCAGAAGGCCCAATAAATCCTCCGGTAGTTCGACTTGGATGATGCGAGACATGCGGTCAGTTTTAGAGTAAGATACGGTTTTTGTAAGAAAATGGACAGCCAGACAACTCACGCCTGGGCTTGCCCCCGTTTTTTCAGCACAATGTCGATGGTTACTGCCAGAATCAAAATCAACCCCAAGATGATTTCCTGCCAATAGCCGGATACCCGCGCGAGGATCATCACGTTGCTGATCAGGCCCATGAAGACGGTCCCCAACAAAGCCCCGAGGATCTTGCCTTGTCCACCTAAGAGACTGGCCCCGCCCAGAATCACCGCTGTGATGACCCGCAATTCCAGCCCATCGCCGGAGGTAGAAGTAGCCGCCCCCATACGAGAAGCCAGCAAAATTCCCGCAAATCCCGCCAGCCCTGCCATCAAAGTGAAAGCATAAATCTTCATCCGCCCGACTCGAATGCCTGACAAGGTAGCGGCTTCTTCATTGCCACCGATGTAGTAGTAGCGTCGAAAGAAAGGCGTTTTGGCGACCAAAAAGGCAAAAATCGCTACGATCAGCAGCATGAACCAGACCGGAGACTGAAAGCCGAGGAATTTGCCTTGTCCGATCAGGTTGAAGCTATCCGGGAAGTTCTGAATGCCGCCCCCACTCACCATCAGCGCCAAACCTCGCACGATCCCCATCATCGCCAGCGTCTGAATCAGCGGATTGATGCCCAGCCGCGCCACAAACAAGCCATTGATTAAGCCAATTGCCAAGGAAGCTGCCAGCCCCACCAGAATCGCTGCAGGCACGTACATGCCCCACCAGTACATCAGCCAACCCGTCAAGCCTCCGGCAAAGGCGACCACCGATCCCACCGAGAGATCGAACGCCCCCGAAATCATCAGAATCATCATGCCCACCGCCACAATGGTCTCAATCGATAGGTTGAGCAGCACCAGGGAGAGATTCTCGAAGGTCGGAAACTGCTGCGGCCAAATCAGGCTGCTGATTAGGATCAACACCACAATGGTCAGCCCCAGTGTAAAAACGCGATCTTGTAGCAGGGATAGTTTCATAGGTAACAGGGGTCAGGGGTCAGGGATCAGGGGTCAGGGATCAGGGATCAGGGATCAGAGAACAGGGTTCTTTTTTTGGAGAAAAGCCCGCTTGGGTGATGGCTCGTGTGGAGAGATAAGAGGGCGTAACAGGGATCGAAGAGCATCATCAGGGTTCAGGATTCATCTCGCAGATTGCCTCCTTCATTCCCCCCTGCGCTGCACCATCGTTCCAGAAGCATAGTGCATGATGGTTTCCTCCTCGAACTCCTCTCGCGGCAAATTTGCCCGGAGTTGGCCGTTCCGCATCACCAGCAGGCGATCACTGAGGTGAAGCAATTCCGGTAAGTCCGAAGAAATGAGCAAAATCCCTACCCCCTGCGCTGTTAGGGTTTTGAGTAGGGCGTAAATTTCGCTTTTGGCCCCGACATCCACTCCGTGGGTAGGCTCGTCCACCATTAGGACCGCCGGAGCCCGCAACAACCACTTGGCCAACACTACCTTTTGCTGATTGCCCCCGCTGAGAAGGGCTATTTGCTGGTTCAGACTGGGCGTTTTTACCCCCAAGCGCTCCACCAATTCCTGCGAGACCTGCTCCTTCATCCCTCGCTGAATCCAGCGGCCCTTGGTCGTAGCGTTCAGATCTGTCGCCACGAGGTTGTCGGCCACGCTCATGTCCAAAAATAGGCCTTGTTCTTTGCGGCTTTCCGGCAAATAGCCCAAACCCGCCGCCATCGCCGCCGCCGGATGGGAAAAGCCTCCTTCTTTCCCGCGAAACCAAATCTGCCCCTCAGTGATTGGGTCCGCTCCAAAGATCGCGCGGGCCACTTCCGTCCGTCCGGCTCCCACCAGACCCGCCATCCCCAGAATCTCTCCCGCATGCAGCGCAAAAGAAATGTCCTGAAAGCGGGCACCGCTCAGATTCGACACCCGCAGCAAGGGTTCCGCTTGGGTGTGCGCCTCATAGTCCTGCCAAACCAGATCCCGTCCCACCATCAGTCGGATGATTTCGTCCACATTGGTCTCCTTCACCTGTCTTGTCCCCTGGTAGCGACCATCTTTGAGCACCGAAACCCGGTCGGCCACCTCAAAAATCTCCGCCATCCGGTGCGAAATATAAATGATGCCCGTCCCTTGCTGAGTGAGCTTGCGAATCAGGTCAAACAGGAGGTCGGTATCCGCTTCCGAAAGCGCTGCCGTAGGTTCGTCCAGAATCAAGAGGTCCGGTTCCTGCGAAAGCGCCTTGGCGATCTCCACCATCTGCTGCTGTCCAGGGGAGAGGTGAGACAGGCGGGCCTTGGGCGAAAGTTGTCCAATGCCCAGTCGCTCCAGCAAGGCATGGGTCTGCTCATACAACGCCTGATGGCGAATGAAGCCCCAGCGATTGGTCGGTTGATTGCCAGCGAAAATGTTCTCCGCCACCGAGAGGTTGCTCACCAGACTCCGCTCCTGATGCACGATCCCAATCCCGGCTTGATGAGCCATTTGTTGGTCTTGCATCAGCACTTCCTCTCCCCGTAGCCGCATCGTGCCAGCATCGGGGGGAAGATTGCCCGAGAGGATGCGCATCAGGGTACTTTTTCCGGCTCCGTTTTCTCCACACAGCGCGTGAACCTCGCCCGCCAAGACGTCGAGATCCACTGTATCCAACGCCAGCACGCCCGGAAATTGCTTGCTGATGCCTTGAACCGAAAGTAAAGGAGCATTCATGAGGCATCAGGGGTTTCAAAAATCCAATGAACCGAAAAGGGCGAAAGCGTCAAATGAAGCGATTTATTCAGGGAGCGAGAAACCGACTGAGAGGCCGTTCGTTCCCAAAAATCCAGTTGCTGGGTCGCGGCTTCTACCGTACTGACATCGAGGGTTTTTACCCGCACCGATTTGTCCATTCGCCACGGGAACTGGACCGGCTGATCTTGCTCAGTCAAATTGGCCAGGAGCAGATGACGTTGCCCCTTGGTGTCCCACCCCATGCCTTTGACGGCCAGAGAATCGCTGCTCTCCACTGGCCACCAATGAGCCGATTGGTGGGCCAGCACCAGCCGAAACACCTGCCAGAGCGGAAATAGCATGCCTCGCTCACGGGGAAACGGAGAAGCTTCCGGCTCGCGTTCGCCTTGCATCATGCCTCGCCAACCGATGGTCTCGAAGTAGGTCAGTTGATCTGCGCCCGAAAAGGCCAAATGGGACAAACTCCCCAACGTCCAAGCCGCTGCATAGAGCGACATCTGCCGCGGATCTACCGCATCGGGCAGGGCCCCCGGAGGTGTAGGGGCTGGCGGTCCGGTCGCATTGGGATTGAACCGTGGCTTGAGGGTGAGAGGAGAGATGTGGACCTTCGCCTCTCTCGCAAAAGCTTGGGCACTTTCCACCGTATAGGCTTGCGCCGCCAAGGTCTCGGTCAGCGATTTGAGGTCAAAGCCGTGCACCTGCGGATTGAGCGAATAGCTCAGAAAATCCAGGCCAGTTGGTTCGATTCGCTCCCGATTCAGTTCGGTGAAATAAGCATTGGTGCCTGCGCCGATTCTGGCTGCCGGGAGATGCTGGCGCAGGATTGGCAGTGCCTCTGCCAACAAAGAAGCAGGCGGAACCTTGTGAAGGCTGGACAAGACCAGTACACTGCCCTGACTTCCTGCCAATTGGCTGGCTATTGCTTCTCCCAATTCAGGCGAGAATTCTCCAAAAAACAGCACCCATTCCACCTCAACGCCCAGCAACTTCGCTTCTGCCTGAGCCGCCTGCACCTGATTGTGCCAATCCGCTTGATCAAGGTGCACTTCCGCCCGCAGGTGATGCAGGCCCATATTGGCAAATACCGCCGCTTCTTCCTGCCCCAAACTTCCGTATTCGCTGGACTGTTCCAGGCCCAGCTTGGGCAAGCCCCGCCGAACGTTTTCCTCATCAAACTGAAGCACAATCCCCTCGCTTTCCTGATCGGGAGCAGCTTCATCGACTTGACATCGCAAACTCAGCTGTTGCCATACCCGATCCCCCGTTTGTAAGGCCACCGGAAACGGCCGCTCCAGGGGCGTACAATAGGTTTTATACGAATCATCGGTCCAATTTCGCTGGTCCTCCATCTCAAAAGTGTCCCCTTCCATCAGCAAATGCGCGGTCTGTCCCTCGGCTGGCCACCAGGTCAAGGCTCGCAGATCCTTCATCGGTTGGTGGGGACTGATTCGCTGCGGAAAGGTTGCTTGCTCCTTGCTTCCATCCACTCGCTCCACCTCACAAGGCTGTCCGGCACACTCCTGCACCGGATGCAACACACAAAAGCCCACCCGATTCCGCCGAAAATCCCCCAAGGCTTCCCCCTCAATTTCCATCTCCACGCGACCTTCCGCAAAGCCTTGAATCCGACAATCCCACCGAAAAGGCACATGAGTAGCCGTGCTGGTCCAGACATAGCGAATCAGGAATTCTCCCTCCTTGACCTCGATCTTTTCCTCCGAAATCACCCCCGGCATGGTATCCCAATTGTGATCCCGCACCGCAAAATAGAGCATTCGCAGCACCTCCGTTTCCCCCACCTTTAGGTAGCGCAAAAATCCATGTTCATACCAGACCGAAAGGGGGCCAGCCTGGAGCCATTGGCCGGTTGGGAGCGCTTGCTCAGAGCCATATTGCCAAACCGAAGCAGGAAGTTTCATAGGAGGAGGAGGTGAGTTGGAATCAGAAACATAAAGAGGAGTTGGGGGTGCCTCCGAAAGCCGCCACATCGCGGCTTTCGGAGTCGGGTGCTTGCGGGGTTCACTGCGTTCCGTCCTTCGCTTTGCTACGGACTCTCCCTTCGGTCGACCCTCCAGCCCCCTCACCCCACGCAGGGCCATCGCTTTTATGGGAGGAAACTTCGCAGGTACTCAAAAAAACTCGGTACTTATACACAAAGTAATTCTAGAGGACTTTTCTTGAAACTTTAGGGTTGAAATCCACTATTTGAAAAATCAATATGTATTGGCACAGCCTTCAACATCATGGAGGGTTGGCCGCGAAGTCCGAGTTTGGGGCGGAAAAGAGAGTTGGGCTGGGACTTCGACGCCTTTTTTCTGCCTTTTTGGGCTCTCAAAAAGGCAGGCCCGCGGCAGGCGACGTCATATTTGGACAATAGCAATACTAGATGAGTTGTACAAAACAGTTGTGTAT
>JBCCCJ010000424.1:0-5541 GCA_039033615.1 Bacteroidota bacterium | reverse complement strand
GATTCGGGTGTTGAAAAGCCTCCGTTTTGGTTCGAAGTTCTATCGGCAATTTTTGAAACTGACCTCTTGAGCAAAGAGGTGCAAGGAGTCTGTGGCGCATGAGCTTATCCAGCAAATCTATTCGCGGAGCATTTTGGTCCTTTCTAGAAACCTTCGGATTGCGGGTGGTTTCGGTAGGGGTGTTTTTTGTCTTGGCCATCCTGTTGGAGCCAGAGGTATTTGGCTTGATTGCCTTGGCCAATGCCTTCGTGAATTTTGCCAATCGCTTTGTAGAACAAGGCTTGGTTACGGCCATTGTGCAGCGGAAAGACCTGGAAGATGCGCATTTGTCTTCGGCCTTTTGGGGCAATTTGGCGATCGGGGCCTTGTTCTTTGCCCTCACCCAAGTAGCGGCCCCTTGGATCGCGCAGTGGTATGAAGCCCCGGCCTTGACCGAGGTGCTTCGGGCCTTCGCCTTCATTTTTGTGATTCACGCCCTGGCGAAGGTGCAGGAAGGCCTCTTGCAACGGGACTTCCAGTTCAAAATTCTCGCCAAGCGACGCATCATTGCCATCCTCTGTGGAGGGGCGGTGGGATTGACGATGGCTTGGCAGGGCTTCGGGGTGTGGAGTTTGGTCGGGCAAAACCTGAGTTTTCAGACGATTCAAGCCATCATCCTCTGGCGTGAAAGTACCTGGCGGCCCCGCTGGGAATTTTCCTGGTCGCACTATTGGGATCTCTTTGCTTTTGGCGGCCAAATGATGATCAATCGACTGGTGATCTACGCCAACAAACATGGGGCGGACCTCATCATTGGGTATTTCCTTGGGACTACGGCCTTGGGATATTTTTCCATCGCCAATAAAGTATTCACCATTCTAGTAGATCTGATTTCCAATGTGTTGGCAAAGGTCAGTCTGTCCCTATTTTCCCGTCTTCAGGAACAGCCGGAGCAATTGGTGGCTCACCTGAAAAAGACCTTGGAATTGGGCTGTTATGTGGCTTTGCCAGTGTTTGGGGGAATGGTCGTGCTAGGGCCTGAGTTGATTCCACTGGTCGTTGGTGCCAAATGGGAACCCAGCATGCTGACTTTGCAACTGCTGGCTGGTGCCGGAGTATTTCTGACCATTCATACCATTCTGGATAGTGCGGTCCTTGCGAAAGGCCGTCCATTCCTCAGCATGAAGGGGCATCTGTTTTTTGCCGTGGGGAATATCCTCCTTTTTTATCTGGTGGTCTCCCGAGGCATTGAGGCGGTGGCCGCGGCCTACCTTGGCTTGTCTGTGATCCTGGTCCCGATTGTGCTGATGCTGTTCAGAAAGCTGCTAGGGTTCCACATCGTTGATCTGTTACGCGTACTAGGTCGGCCTGTATTGGGGGCGGTGCTGGCAGGAGGCTTGTATTTCCTGGGCTGGTCTATCTGGCCAGAAATGCCGCTGATTGGGAAGCTAGGGCTGTTTTTGCTGGCCTGTCTGCTCTACCTCGGCATGGCTTATCGCTTATCGCCCGGATTCTTCCGACTGCTGCATCGCTTTTTACCCGTTAAGATCAAGCCACAAGCATGAGGTATCTCCCGGCCATACGCGCAGCAATTCCCAGCGAGTTAGACTGGCGGCACTTTCTGTGGTTTGTGCTGGTCTTGCCTCGACCGATATTCGGCCCAGGGACGGTGGGGTACGATTTTTTGCTGGCAGGCGTGTTCATGCTGTTTGTGGTGATGTCCATTCATCGCCCCAAAGAATTGCTGCTGCTCTTCTGCATGGCTTTCTTCTCCAACGCGTTTGGCTGGTTCACTCATTTCCAGCTGACTGGTGGGTCTGGTTCTCGCATTCTTTTGCTGGATGTGTTGTTACCAGGACTCTTTTTGCTGACCGCCTTTTATCAGGTATACTATCGCAAATTCAATCGCTTCTACCTCTGGACGGGCATTCTGATGATCTCCCTGCTATGGGGACGAAATTTCCTGGGCGGGATTCTCAGCAGTCAAGTTGGGTATGTGATCGGGGAAGCCAGGTTCTATTTTGGGGTTGGCTTGCTCTTCATGGTGGTCAACCTCATGGATGGGGACCCTGAGCGAGAAATCCGCAAATACCTCCACCTGATTTGCCTGGGTTCTGTTGTCATCTCGGTGCACGTTCTGCTCATCTCGGTAGGCCTTGCTTTGTCAGTAGAACATGATTTGGCCGCGGAAGCCGCCAGTCGAAGATTTAATCCCGGCTCTGCGCAGTCCATTGCGATTGCTTTCGGGTTGATCATCGCCTGTGCGGATGTGGTGTACAAATCGAATTTCCACCTGTTGCGAAGGGGGAAATTGATCCTGGTTGTGGGATACCTCTTGATTTTGGTCTTGTCTGGGGTAAGAACCATGACGGTCGTCTCCTTCCTGGTGCTGCTGTATTTCTTCCTGATCAGCAAAGACTTCGGAGTGTTACGCAAAATCGTGGGAACCGTGGCCATTGTATTGTTGGGAGCGGGTGCCTTGCAGTTGGAAAGCATCCAGAAAGTTGTTGCTACCCAAACCGCCTATGTAGATTCTTATGAAAATAAGTCCACTGGCTCCACTGCAGACTGGCGGATGGGCATGTGGGAGATTTTCTGGAAAAAAATCTCGGCCTCCAACAGCCGCCTATTGTGGGGCCGGCCTTTCGATTTTGAGCGAATCAACATCGTCGCGCTCAACTGGAAGCCCGACGGCAAGATCATTCCCTACGCTGATAATTCCCTTGCTCATAACGATTTCATCTCTATGACCATGACCAATGGTCTGGTCTTTACTGTCTGCTTCCTGGTGATTCTTTTTCTCTACTTGTTCCGGTCCTACCTCGATGCCCAGCGCTTCAAAGCCTATCGACCTTTGTTGATGATTCTCTTTTGGTTTTTGCTGAGTCAAATGATTCAGAGCGCCACCAATGCAGAAATCAAACACTACGGTCAAAGCATCACCCTATGGCTTCACATGGGGATGCTGGCGCTGATGCTGCGTCAGGTTCGCCGGAACACACACTCTTTATCTTCTGAATCTCAACTATCCAACCATGTGTATGCCTAAGCAGCGGATGCTACTCCTCCTCTTTGGCTTGCTGCTGGGAAGTATTTTCCGGCTGTCTGCCCAAACTTTGGGAATGAACTTCTATCTGGAGCCCTTTCCCGCCACTGGCGCGTTTAATCAACCTGTCGGAGCCGCTTTTGCCCCAGACGGAAGAATGTTTGTCATCGAAAAAGGCGGCAAAGTCTTCATCGTAAAAAATGGGACCAAGTTGACCACGCCCTTCCTTGACCTGGAAAACGAAGTCCTGAATCACCATGATCGCGGCCTATTGGGCATTGCCTTGGACCCTGACTTCGGTACCAACGGATTTGTCTATTTGCTGTACACCTATTCCCGTACGGGGACCGATGCCAATCACGGGACCTGGGCGAGATTGACCCGCTATACCGCTAGTGCCGCAAATCCAGATGTGGCAGACCTTGCTTCCCGCTGGGTGATGATCGGGGATACCTGGTCAGATGGGATGATTTCTATTGGAGTTACCCATACCATCGGTTCCGTGCGTTTTGGCTCCGATGGCACCTTGCTCCTGACGGTGGGAGATGGAGGCGAATTCGATGCGGGAGGCAACAATCCCTGGGCCTTTGGGGCAGGGAAATTCGATCCATTGGACGACATCGGTCGTCATCGCAGCCAATACCTGGAAAGTATGTCTGGGAAGGTGCTGCGCATAGATCCCGCCACCGCCTTGGGGGTGCCTTCCAATCCTTTCTATACCGGGAACCCCATCGACTATCAGAGCAAAGTCTGGACCTATGGCGTGCGGAACCCCTATCGAATGTCGGTAGATGTCTTTGAAGGGAAAAGTGATCCCACCCAAGGCGATCCCGGTACCCTGTATCTGGCAGATGTAGGAGAAGGTACCTACGAAGAAATGAACATCATCCCCAATCCCGGGATGAACTTTGGCTGGCCCTGCGATGAAGGTCCCGGCCCTTACCCTGGCGGACAAAATGGCAATCCCGCGCATACGCCTTGTGTCTCTGGCGCGACCTATGATGCGCCCAACATGTATTTTCATCATTTTCTGCCGAATCTTTCTTCCCCCGCAGGCATCACCGGCAGTGCCATCATCGGTGGGCAACGCTATCGTGGCAATCGCTATCCCGCCAATTTCAAGGGGCAGTTGTTCATGGGAGAATATACGGAAGGCTGGCTGGCTCACGTGATGTTGGACAGCAGCTATCAGATGATGCACTTCCACAAATTCGGAGAGAACTTTCCGGGATTGGTGGGGGTAGAATACGATCCATTTGGGGACTACCTCTACACCATCGACATTGCGACCGGGACCGTTTCCCGCTTGCGACACAATCAGGAAACCGAAAATGCAGCCCCAATTGCGCAAGCCTCAGTTCAACCAAACTATGGCTATGCGCCTCTTTCGGTGCAATTTCAAGCCAGCAATTCTTATGATCCCAATGGCGATCCGTTTTCCTACCTCTGGAAATTTGGCGACGGAGATACCTCCCACCAAGCCAATCCCAGCCATGTGTACCAAAACAATGGCGTGTATCCGGTGCGTCTGACCTTGACGGATGCGTTTGGGGATTCTTCCATCTTTATCTCCGAAGTACAAGTGGGCAATACCCCGCCGGTCGCTCAGATGCTCAGCCCACTTCCCGAGGCGATTTTCCTGACTCAAGACAGCATCACGGTCTCAGGAATCGCGACGGATGCCGAAGATCCGGAAACCAACCTCACCTACGAATGGAAGGTAACCCAAATCCATAACGACCATCAGCACCCGGATTTCTTTGCTCACATTGGCAAAACGGCCACCTTCTCCTATGAAGAACACGGCTATCCTTTCGAGGTCTATTTTGCGCAGATTGAGTTGATTGTGAGCGATCCCGGTGGCTTGCGAGATACCGTGAGCCGTCTGGTTCCGATCAGCAAAGAAGAAGAAAGCGACATCACCAGCGAAGGGACGGCCATTGCCAAAATCACTACCCCCCAAGGTAGCGGTTCGCCCTTGCTTGCCGTGATTCATGACAGTATTTTCCCCCCTCAGGGCAGCACAGATCCTTTGTTGCAATATGACACCTATCAACTGGCAGGGGGCTCAGGAGAAGATTGGGTCGGGTATGAATTCAGCACCAATCGCTATTTCTCCCGCCTGACCTTTCAGGAAGGGATCCACGCTGCCAATGGCGGTTGGCTAGAAGACCTTTGGGTAGAAGTCCGGCAGGCGGGGCAGTGGATTCCGGTCAGCTTTCTGACAGTTTTCCAGCCCTATGCTGGGGAAGCAGCGGCTGATTTCAGTCTGTATCACCTTGATTTTCGGGCAGAAACCGGAGATGCCATCCGCCTCATGGGAACGCCTGGAGGCAGCAGTCAATTTCTATCGGTAGCAGAATTGCGGGTACATGCGCTCCCCTATCAGTCGGGAACGCCCTTGATCACCTACTTCTATCCCTCCACCGGAGACATTGGTACAGAAGTAACCATCCTGGGAGAAAACTTCAGCTCCACCTCCACGGTTCAGTTCAATGCAGCCTTCGTGGATAGCT
>JBCCCJ010000423.1:0-5546 GCA_039033615.1 Bacteroidota bacterium | reverse complement strand
GTGAAATTGGTAACATACGACATCCCTCTTGGAAGGATTTCCTCTATTTCCAGCGCAGAGACTGGATTCAAGGATACATCATCGAAGTCAGTAATTTGAAAAACGGTGGTATAAGTAACGGTATCTCCAGGTAAGACAGAACCAGGCGATACAGAAGTTTGGGTCGAAAGATGCTCAACTTCTAACGTATCCCTTGCAGAGTCTGGGACGACTGGAGAGCCTTCATAGGTGCCGGAAAATGCAGCAGAGTTGGGGATTTCGTCCTTGGCACAGGTATTTTCATTGAGGATGTCATTGATGTGCACATCGAAGGTAAGGGAGATGTCTCCGCCGACTACCCCTGTAACACTGGCACAAGTGGCAGATACCGTTCGGGTACCGGGGGTATAATTTGCAGAACATCCAGTTCCTCCGGTGATGTTCAGGTTGCCGACCCAGGTAACATCATTTGGCAACACGTCCGTGAGGGTGAGTCCCGTAATGGTCTTGAGATTCGCCACGTCTAAGCCCAATGTATAGGTGTAAGGCCAACTTGGCCCCGGAGGCCGCTCTCCTTCTGGTGCATTGTTCTCTTTGGTGAATTCAACCAATTTGGGTTTGGTTTGGGAGGTACTTGATGCTCCATAAATGGGGCCATTGTCTCCGGTGGGAGTATCACCAAATTCCAAGGCTGGCTGCACCGTGAAGGTGTAATTGGAATCGAGGGTGGCATTGTCATTGAAAGAACCGCAAATCGAAATGCTGAAGGCAGGGGTCGTGGAGACCACGGAACCTACTGGTAGCGGGGCAATGAATAAGGTATCTCCTGCCACTGCACCATCTGAGACGCGTACAGAATCTTCCGAAATCGGATCCTCTAATGCGACGGTGCCAACAGGAAATGCCCCCACTTTTGTGAAGGACAAACTGCTGCCAAGAAATTCCATAGACGCGACCGTCATGCCTGGCGGAATCATGATCCGTAAGTAAGGACCGTAGCCGGGATCTCCGCTCAGGCTTGAGGCAGCTGTGAAGCAGAAAGGTTCATTGATGAACTCAGATTCTGGACTATTTAGAGAAGCTTCTGGAACTGGTTGGGCCAGTAAGATGGTCAGTCCAAAAGATAGAACTAGGCTCAAAAAAGAGCCTTTGCTAGTCATTAACTGACGGAAAGAAACCAACATAGGTAGAGGTGAAATGAAATCAGGAAAAAAGAGGGCGCTAAGCGTTTCAGCAAAATTGCTCCCCAGACCTTCCAGTAAAAAAACATTCATTATTCAAACATTTCATACCAAAAAACGAAATAACGTTCCCACAGCTACCCCAAAAAATCACGATAGATTCTCAGATAATCTGATTGAACTCCTGCTCATTTTCGGCAGAATTCATGTTGGGATTCTGATGGATCAAAGTTGGGGCAGGTGAAATAATTTCATAATTTTATAATCCAATCAATAAATAATATTATTAAATGGATTTATTTGTACTTAAGATTAACCAAGCTCCAAAGAAAAGAAACACGCCTTCTTCCCTGTGGGTCCGCCCTTTTTCATTTCGGGGACTATCACTTCTTCTATTGGTCGGTTTCTTCTCTGTCTTGATCCCGCAAATGAATGCTCAGGGATTGGTCATTGAGGAAGATTTGATCTTAAAGGATGCACCTGTCCCCAGTATAGTGGAATTTGCCGATCTTCAGGAAGCAAGCCTAGCGGTGAGCGCAGCTGACGAAATAGCGATCTACCCCAATCCTGCAAAAAGTGGGGATTTCGTCACCATTGAAGGAACCCAAAAGATCTACACCATCCTTTTGATGGACAGCAATGCTAAGGTATTGGCTAAATGGAAGGATGGCAGAGATACCAAAGTGAGAATTGCTTTACCACAGTTGCGAAGCGGAATGTATTTTATCAGCGTTGGCACCAAAGAAGGGGTATTCACCGAAAGTCTTTCCATTCAATAAGCGGCAAAAATCATCCCCAATCTCGCCGCTAGCGGAGTCCTTGGGTGATTTCGAACCTGATCACTTTTTCGTTTAGCTACTCAGGCTGATCCAGAGCGCTTTGCCGCTGCTTTCTGGATCAGCCATTTTTTTTGAAACATCGGGGTAGTTTCCTTGATTTCCCGCGTAACTTTTTCCAATTGTGCTCCGCTTCTTACTTGGATGAGTTTTCGGGTCAGTCTCAGAAAATGCTGATAACTCATCTTACTGCGCTTGGCCATCTCTTTGTTTCTCAAAAATTTAGAAGCACTATCGAGCTGCCCCAGCAGCCATTCCTCTTCGTCAGGATTCCGTTCATACACAGCCTGGAGCAGCATCAATCTCGCAGGCAATTCAATTGAAAGCACGGTGAACTTTCGCCCCCTCAAGCCAACCACTACGGCGTCATAATTCCCTTTGGCAAAGTGATAATTTGCCTGATTGAACGCATGGGCATCTTCCTGCAATTCTTCTCGCAATAATGGGGTCAGTTGAGCCAGGTACAACTCCGCCAGGTCGTATTCTTCTAGCCAAAGACAAATCGTCTGGATGTTTTTGTATTGGTCCCAACCGAGAAATCCATGGTTGAGCATCCAGCCTTTTTCCAGTCCCCATTGATAGAGTTGGAGCAATTGTCTACCTACCCTATTTTCTCTTTTGACCTGAAGAAGGCGGATGTATTGGTTCCGCAGCAGGGTAAACATCGCATTGAGATCAGATTCCCGAAACGCCTGCTCGTGTGCAATGATTTCGGACTGCAGATCAGCCAGATCAATGGCTTCTGTCTCGATTCCAACCAAGAAGCGGTACAATTGCGTGTAAATCCAAAGCACAGCAGGCTTTGAAGTAGAGCCCGCCTCTTCTTTCAGTCGATTCAAAATAAACTGTACGTCTTGATCCGGTAAGGACTTGGGCTGAATGGATAACTCGACCAAGGCGTGATTCATGCGCTCGGTCATCCACCAATGATCAAACATCAGTCGGGAAGCGGAGTCATCCGGTTGCTCCTTCCGATTGGAGTAGAGTCCCCAAAATCGTTGATTGAGTTGCTCTAGCTCAAACCGAGCCCGAAAGTAATCCGCCCCTCGAAAGGGCTGCGCATGGAGTTGCTTCTGTGCTTTGCGATAGGACTTCTCAAACAGTTCCGGTTCGTTCATATTCAACAGCTCCCGCAGGTAACATACTGGCTGTAGCTCCCTTTGCCGCCTGAAACTCTGGATGGAAATGAATTCTTCCAATTTGGTCAAGACATCCCGAAGCAATTTTCGGAATCGGGCGTCATTGAAAGGCTGCTCAGGATATAAACGATTCCACACTGACTCAACCGAGGGCGGATTCGGAATCGCCTCAACCAGGATGGCCCCCAGTTGCTGCACATAGGCTTGCCGCTCCTCCCATTCCGCCCACATGTATCGCAAAAAATGCTGCGCCTCAGACTTTTTGATCGCACAAAGCAATTTCCACACCTTTCTTTCCTCCATTTTCCCATTTCTATACTGGTACAATTTATCTCAAAATCATTGGTGCTAAATCCCTTTCCGAAGTCTAGAATAGGTATTTTTATTCGAAAAGTGAAATAATAGTTGGTACAAATGCCAAAAACTGTCCCTTTATTTTCGGTTGGTCGATGATTTGTTTGCAAGAGAAGACAACCAACTAACTCCTAACCGCTTTGCTCTTGCTCTTTTTTAGTTATCCCTAGAACCTATTTATCACAGAACCACAAAACCTATGGCTAGTACCAACATTGCCGAACACCTACTGACCGCCGAGTCCTCTGTAAGAAAAGCCGTTTCTTCAGGAGTTGCTCACCTTTCCACTTCTGATTATCAGTTATTCGGGAGAACCATCACCCTGAATGAAGAGAAAGTACTCAATTTCAGCTCCTGCAGCTATCTTGGCTTAGAGCTTTCTCCGACCCTGGCAGAAGGAGCAGAACAAGCCCTTCATCGTTATGGAACCCAGTTTTCCGCTTCCAGGGCCTATGTTTCCCTTGGTCTGTACGAAGAATTGGAGTCGTATTTGGAAGAAATGTTTGGTTCTCCAACCATCGTTACGGCCACTACCACTTTGGGCCACCTATCTGTGTTGCCAGTATTGGTGGACAGCAGGGATGCGGTGATCTTGGATCATCAAGTGCACGCCAGTGTCAACATGGCTTCTCAACTGCTGCGAGCAAGAGGAGTGCGGGTAGAAATGATTCGCCACAACCGAATCGACATGCTCGAAGCCAGAATCAAAAAGCTCCAACAAACCCATAACCGGATCTGGTACATTGCGGACGGAGTGTATTCCATGTTTGGCGATTTTGCCCCAGCTGCCGCTTTGCACAGTTTGTTGAGCGAGTATGAATGCCTGAATTTGTACATCGACGATGCGCACGGTACCAGTTGGACCGGGGCCAAGGGGGCAGGATTTGCTAAGCCTTGGTTTGCAGAACATCCCCGAGTCCTGGTAGCAGCTTCTTTGAATAAGAGTTTCGCTTCCGCAGGGGGAGCGATGATTTTCCCTGACGAGAAACAAAAGGACCTCGTTCGGCACTTGGGGGGAACCTTGATGTTCTCTGGCCCTGTGCAGCCGCCAATGTTAGGAGCGGCCATTGCTTCAGCGAAATTTCACCTCTCGGATGAATTGCCTCCGTTGCAGCAAAAACTGAACGGCCTGATTCAGCACTTTCGGAACCAAGCCATTTTGAAACGAATCAACTTGTACCAACCTTCTGACAGCCCTATCTTCTTTGTTCCGGCAGGCATCCCGGACGTTGCTTACGGAATGGTGAAGCGGCTGCTGGATCTGGGATTCTACACCAATATCGCGGCCTACCCCTCGGTTCCATACCGACAAGCAGGCATTCGAATTACCCTGAATAATCATTTGGAAACAGAAGATATCAACCGATTGCTAGACGCTATTGCCCAGGAACTCCCACGATTCCAGGCGCAATTTCAAGACGAGCCTAAAGCGGAAGCTGTCCGCAAGTAAGGCACCAATTATCCTCGTGTGAAGCCGGGACTACTTGCACGGTAACATCAGATTACCAGCGGCTATTCCCTTCGTTCTTTCTGGTCCCGGCTATTTTCTTTGAAGGCGATTAGGCTTTAGGGCCTGGGTTTATACTAGGGAAGGAAGTCTCTCGGAGGCTTCCTTTTTTTGTTGCTCTTGCCGGAGCAATATTACTGGTACTTGCGGAACGAAGTTCTCATCCATAACACTTGCCCCCCTTCGGCAGACTCAGGACATGCTTTTTCCATCTTCCTGCGTCAAAAAAAAGCTCACCCATGTCCATAGGTTCGCCTCTTCTTCCTGGCCAGCCGAAAAAATGTCTGCGTGTTTATTTGGCCAGTTACTAAGCTCCGCAAGCACCAGCAGTTCGACAGAGACAGAGACAGAGACAGAATGGATTACTTTTCCCTCAATACTCAAACAGGCGGAGGTATCGTACCTCCGCCTGTTTCCTGATAAAATACTCAGGAAATTGCGTAAAGTTAGTATCACGCTTTTCCCCCCCTGAGTATTTGGGTCGTGAGATGTGGAAAGAACGGATCAATCAGGCTTGACTGACGATACAAGGATAGCCCCACCCCATCTG
>JBCCCJ010000422.1:0-5554 GCA_039033615.1 Bacteroidota bacterium | reverse complement strand
GGCACGTAGTCATTTCCTTTCCGATTCCAGGCGACCCCAATATTCGCCAGATCAATCACCATTTTTTCGCGGGGAATTCCTTTCCCTCCATGTTCAAAATAGGCGATTGCGGCAGCGATTCCTTCCCCCTCTGACTCTCCAATCAATGAAGTAGAACTAAGCGCATTGAGTTGGTGATACCCGTACCCTTTGAGCAAAAACCCTTCCAGCAATCCTTCTTCAGTTTCCGAAATCTTCTCCAATAAGTCCTCCTGGTATACATGGACTCCTTCTCTGATAGAGGGCAAGCGCAACCACAGCGGAATGCCGAGACCCTCTTTCATTTCCCGGAGTAAATTCATGAATTCTTTTCCGTTTTGCGGAGGGATTTGTTGAAAGTCTATCACCAGTCCATCTATGATGGGACCAGATTCGGCCCAATAATAGCTGCGGAGGGACTCGATCAATTGATTGTGCATCCGCTTGGAGGACAAAAAATCAAGGTAGAACCCGGACCGCTGTGCTGGAGGACCAAAATCCCCGTAGCAAGAGACATTGATCAGAATGTTCAATTCTTCGTTGCGAGATCTCGCCGTGTCATAGATGGAACTATTTACCAACCATCCGCTGGCGGCTTCCTGATCCCTGGGGTTCGCGGTCAAGGGGTGGACATCATACTCCCCTACCACCAAATGGGTCAGCAGGTTGTACGGATAGGTACGATTTCCTCCTTCTTCTAATAGCCAAGTAGGCTCTGTCCCTATCACCCACAAATTACTTCTTACCGTTTGCTCGTCAATGGGTGTCTCACTGCCTTTTCTCAACTCCCGGATACTTCTCTTTACCCATCGCTGTCCCCGACGCATCATCCGATTGATGAGACGCCCGCCTTGTTTTGCAGCGATCTTGCCAGGGTCTACCTGCGCAGGCAGGGTCGCTGGTATGGCCAACAATACCCCACTCAGGCAAATGATATGTAGCAATTTGACCATCATTCTTCTGTGTAGCGATTAAACATGGCATACCGAAACGCGACCTTCACGGAACTGACCCGATTCTGATTGCACAAACATAAATATATCGGACGATCTCCCAAATTGGTAAAATGATCATGGTCCTGGTTGACATATTTGGTAGAGGGTAGTTCCCCTTTCAGGAACCTTTCTTTTCCCCCTTCATCCAAAATGGCATACTCTATGTATTCGTTGAATACGTCTTCTGAGTCTCCTTCTCCCCTGAAAAGATTGTGGTTTGCTCGTCCTCTGAGGAGAACTGAACGCGCATAGCGAGTCAGGATGTCGCCGGATTCCCTGGAATTCAATTCCTTTTGATAGGTATTGATCGCTTTGTATTCATCCATTGCCTCTTCTCCTACCCCTAGCCATAAGACGAATACGTCAGAAGCTTGAATGTTCAATGGACGACAGGCACGATTGGTATGATTTAGCTGCATGGTCCCAGCAACTGGAATCGAATTAATGGTTTGCCCATCGATCAACTCAATGTCTTCATACGCTTGTTGCTTTAGTGCTTCGGCCATTGCCATAAGGGCGTCTACTGTCGTTGCTTGGCCTTCCTCTCCAGTCGCCTCTGGCATTTCTCCACCTACCATAATTCCTCCACTGGAAGAATATTGTTTCGGGAGGGTTGGAATTCGTTCTGCTGTTAGGTTGTAGAAATCTCGTTCTCGCTTAAAAAGTGTCTTATTCTTAGAAGTCTTGAACTGAATCTGTTGAAAGCCTGAACGGACAGCTCGCGCATGCGGCAAACTGACAAGCCCGGAAGCATCTACTCGGTAGGGAACAGGATTTCCGCCAAACTCGTTGGTCAATTCGATTACCAAGTTGTCCACATTTGCCTGATCAGTTGGAGTAAAGGTGAAGGCAAGGCTGTCCCCTTTCCCAACAAATAGCCTAAAGATGGGATTACTCCTGTTTTTTCCTTCCGCTTCATTCCCAATGTACAGATTCTCAATATTCAGAAAATTTTCTGGTTGGTACGCATTTCTTTGATTCTCTCGATAGCGGTGAATGACCAAGTGCTCTATTTTGTCGAAGTTTCGTTGCTTCCCAGCAATCTTATTTTTGATTTGGACCTGAAGCCGATAGGTTCCTCCATATTGGATCGTTGTCCCATTGTTGATCAAAGAAGGCCCAAAATTGATGCTTGTTTCTGGGGTAAACCAAGTGAACGTAACTTTCCGTCGATCAATGAGATAATCAAAATCTGGGCATTCAAAGAAGATAGAATCTCCTTCCTCTAATTGAAAGATAAACGTAGTTGGGTGTTCTGGTCGCAATCCAAACTCATCCACGATCTCCAACAAGGTATCATGTTCCACAACCCATCTGGGATATTGCTGGGGCACAGGCGACTCTGGCTTGAATGAAGCCATGATCAGGAACATCAACATTCCTGCGATCACAATCAAGAGAGGTGGTTTTTGCATCAAAACGCCAGCGTAGTAAAGTAGGGTAACAGAAAGAATCCAGGGGCATCGGGAATCAGACGCCTATCTGGCCTGAATTCCATCCTGAACTGAGAATGCTAGAGCGAAGCCCTCCCAGTTGGTTGAAGAATTTATTGTTCTTTCTTCAGTTGAGAGGCGCTGCGCCCCATTTCATCTGCTTCTCTTTCCAACCCTACCTCATCATTGACTGAGACGCCATTGACTTCTGTGGTAGGTTGGACCCTGCCTTCTCGCTGCTGAACTACGTGGGCAAGCTCATGTCCTAACAACTCCTGTCCTTGTTGGGAGGCAGGATCATACTTTCCAGAATCAAAATGAATGTGATCGCCTTGGGTGAAGGCTTGTGCCCCTACTTCAGGGGCAGCCGAAGAATTGGGATGAATCCTCACACTGGAGAAATCTGACCCCATACTCGTCTCCATTTGAGACTGTACTGCTGCTGGCATGGACGCTCCGCCTCCATTGTCGATGGAGACGCCATTTTCTTTTCTTTGAAGCGGGTTAGCCTTCATCTGGAGTTCCTCCTCCTCTTCTTCTCCTCCCATGCGTTGGAGAGGATTGGCTTTCATCTGAAGCTCTTCTTCTTCCCCCATGCGTTGGAGAGGATTACGCTTCATTTGTAGCTCTTCCTCCTCTTCAGATCCCATCCGTTGTAGGGGGGAAGCTTTGAGGCTTAGTGGTGGAGCTTGCAAACTGCCTTCGGCAGAAGAATGAGAAGTGGTTTCAGCAGCAGAGCGGTTGTCGTGGTCATTAAGCGGGTCTGTATGGGTGTACATTGCGCTTGTGGGTTGAGTAGTGAAAATCGAAGTATGGAATGTTTGTGTTTATTCTTGGCTATTGTTTATCAGTCTTCACCCTCCTATCAACACGGTCGGGGCTCCCAAAATGATCGAGCCGCCATGAGCGGTACTGTCTCCCATTCTAGCAGCTGGTTTTCCACCGATCATCACCGTAGCCGAACCTTTGATAATGGTATCCGGAGGCCCAACACAGACACACATGTCTCCCATCACCGCTGCGGGCATCCCCGCAATCAGGACGGTAGGTACTCCCGGACCAGAAATTGGACCTCCTACATGAGGTACAAGCCCGGTAACCATGGGACATACATGCATATCAGTGAGACGTGCCGCTGGAGGCATATGGTAAGGAGTGGGTTAGTGATTTATGTTTTCGGTCAAAAAGAAGGGGGAATCTTCCTAAGACCTAAAGAGTGTTTCTGAAAACGTCCATAAGATAAATGAAATTTTTGTACTTTTATAAAGTTTCGATAAACAACATATCATTTTCCCTCTTTTCTGACTCTCTGTCGAACTTTTGCAAGCAAAAAGCAGATGTTGTTAGCCCAAAATCCGTATCCGAAAACTACCTATCGGGAGAAGGATGCCCCTTTCTTCTTTGGAAGAGAAGCTCAGCTTCGCGAACTCCTCCAAAAACTGATTCGGCAACGCCTGGTATTTCTCTCAGGGACCGCTAACGTAGGGAAAACGTCTCTCTTGCATGGCGGACTCATGGCCCACCTGAAGGAAGCAGGTTACAAAGGGCTGGCGGGGTTACAATGGAAAGTCAGCAGTTTCATTCCAGACAGCAACCCCATGGAAGATCTGGTCCAAGCAATTGCCCGAAGAGGCATTTTGCATCCAGATCATAAAATGACACCTGACTATCAAGATACCATTCGCAAAAGGCTTCTTCAGAAAAATGGTCAAGGCCTCATTGATGCATACTGGGAATCAGGATCGATCAAGAATTACAACCTCCTGATCATGGTCGATCCCAGCGACTATTTTTTTTCTCTGGCTGCAAATGACAAGCATCGCCTGTTCATCCAGACTCTGATGCAAGCGTCCCAAGATCCCGAGACCCCCATCTATGTGATCTTCGGCCTGAGAAATAGCAGCCTTTCGCTCATTGCAGAAAAATATCCAGAATTAGAGAATCCTCTTTCGATGGGTCAATACGCCATCTACCCCCTCAGTCAACGAGAGTTAGATGCCGCCATCCGAGGCCCCATCCATGCCACCCAGGGAGAGGTCGAAGATGCCCTTCGAATCAAACTATTGGGAAAATTCTTCCAGGCGGAGGACCAATTGACCGAACTTCAATCTACCCTTTGTCAGGTCTGGCAGATTTGGTACAGCGAAGGGAAAAAAGGCCCCATCAGCATGAAGCATTACAGCCGGGCCATGAAAGAGATTGAGATTGAAGTCAAAGAGAAAGGCAAAAAAGTTCAGATCAACCAAGCTCCAACCAAAGCAGAGGCCCAAATTCTGGAAGCACAATTGGTGGAATCCGAAGATCTCCCACCTCTGGAAGTCTTGAATCCTCCTCAGCTAGCCGAAAAAGCATATCATGCCCTCTCAAAGGCGGATCAACGGTTGACACAAGCACTCCTAAAAGCCCTGATCAAAAAGAACAAAACCACCAATGGGAAGGCCGAAAGCTTTCCCGGCATGATAGAAGATTTGGGTCTGGTGATTGGGGTGCATCCAGATCAAGTGATGGCCCTTGCCCAACCCTTTCGGGAAGCGGAAATCGAATTGATCCAACCTGCGATTTCTGAAAAAATCAATCACTATTCCAATTTGGAAATCAGTCGCATTGCCTGGGTTCAGGAATGGCCTCAATTGAGGGTTTGGGTAGAAGAAGAAGAAAAGGAGGCCAACTACTATTTCGAATTGGTGGAAAAAATAAAAAAAGGACCAACCCTAGCTGGGGCAGACAAAGAGAATGCCCTTCGCTGGTGGAAACATAAACAACCCAGTCAAGCCTGGGCAGAGCAATACGCCTTTGATTTCGAGGAAGTCCAGACTTATCTGAATCGGCTGTCTGGCCGGGGGAATGCCAAAGGATCGGCCTCTTCTCCTCCCCCTGTTTCTCCGCCTCCTTCTCCTAAATCGAACCCCAACAAAGGCTCTTCCATCAAAGCAAGACCACGTATCAAAATCAACCCAAAAAAGAAGTAACGTTTTCTATGACCTACCAAGACGTCCTTCCATTTCTGGTTCAGGCAGAACCAGAAGGCTCCAAGATGTATTGCGCATTTCAAGCGCCAGGTTCGGATCAAGTAATCGAATCTGAGGCCTCTATCCGCCGCATCCAATC
>JBCCCJ010000421.1:0-5557 GCA_039033615.1 Bacteroidota bacterium | reverse complement strand
CACTGGGTCCAATTCCTTGGCCTGCGCTACAAATCCTTCTACCTGACTAGGAGAAGCCACTTGGCGCACCAATGATTTCGCATCGTTCACTTCCTTCATCTTGGCATGGAGGTTAGCTGCATTGCGATTGCGAAGTTCTTTGACTGTATCCACGCCAGCAGCTTTCAGCAACTCCGCATATTGAGAGCTGACGCCTTTGATGCGAAACAAGTCTGCCATATTGGTCCACTCCAAAATGGTAGACTCAGCAATTCCAGTAGTCGCTGCGGTGGATTTACGTCCAGGTTTAGCGGCACATGCCTTTAGCAGGCCTTCTACTGATTTGATGCCAGCTTTGGCTAGTTTTTCAGCATTTGCAGGGCCGATGCCTTCGATTTCGGTGATTTTTGCCATGTTGTTGGTTGAATTGTAATGCGATGATGATATTTAGATGCAAGAAGTCAAAGAAGTCACTTTTTTCCCAATATTTCCTTTCAAGAGAACCAAAAGTCAGAAATCCATTTCTGGCTAAGGCCTAAGCAAAACGACAGATTTTCTCCAAAAATGACTGATTTTTCCTTTTTGATCTTTTGCTAGGCGGGTTCCGTCTACATATCCATTTCCAGTTATATATTCCTAAATCAGGTAATTCTGATCGTTTTTCCTTGCCGTGGAGACGTACTCAAGCAGATTTTGGTCAATGCATGCTCATATTGGTGGCAGATTCCAATAAGTTAGAATCACTGTCCAAATTATCTTCATAAAAATGATCCCTCTCTTATCTTTGACCCATTCGTGTCAGTTGTACCTCCCTTTTTGTTGGCCAATCGCAAGTGCAATGGTAAAAGAGCAAGTGGAAAAGCGACCCATCATCCTCCTAGTAGATGACAATCCAGTAGACCTTGAATTGAATGCAATCGCCCTGAGGAGAACCAGAATCCCCATGGATATCTTGGAATTTCCCAACGGAGAAGAAGTCTTGATGTACTTACGAGAGCTAAGACCTGATGACCCCATTCCAGAATTGATGTTTCTGGATTTGAAAATGCCCATCATGGATGGCTTCGAAGTATTGGCCATGATGCAGCAGGAAAATCTGACTCATTTCCCCGTAGTTGTGCTGTCCAGCTCCAGTTTGCCAGAAGACATGATGCGAGCACAGCAATTGGGAGCGATGGATTGTTATGAAAAGCCGTTGAGCCTTACGGAAAACCTCACCCTATTCAAAAGGGTTGTAAATCAATACGTTGATGTACACGCCATGACCTAAGTTTCAATGTATTCCGTTTTTCTTATATTTCGGCACCTATATTCCTTTTGATAATGGAAAGGATTCAGTACTTTGGGTGGTACAGAATTTTCGGCTTTTCTCCCCATTGATGAGCCAACACTTTCCATCATCATGTCCACAACCAGCCCAGTTGAATTTCCCGTCGTAGGTATTGGTGCATCTGCAGGAGGCCTAAAAGCCATCCAAGAGATGCTTGGCAGTGTGCCAAGCGATACCGGTATGGCCTTCATCATTGTCCAGCATTTGTCGCGGCGATTCAAGAGCTTGATGGCTGAGATCTTGTCTAAAGATACTCGAATGCCCATTGTACTGGCAGAGGACAAGATGAAGATTGAGGCCAATCATGTATATCTGATCCCGGCAGGCCACAACCTAACGGTCAGTAAAGGCCGATTTGTGATTGAAATGCAGGGGCATGAAGAGGGGCCTCACTTTGTCATTGATATGTTTCTACATTCTCTTGGCAGAGATATTCAGGAAAATGCAGTCGCTGTCATTCTGTCTGGTACAGGCTCTGATGGTTCGCGGGGCATCAAAACTGTGAAGGAAGCCGGAGGCATTGTGATCGTTCAGGAACCCCAAAGCGGAGAGTTTGACGGCATGCCGTTGAGTGCCATTGACACCAGGATTGTAGATTTCATCTTGCCGCCAAAACTGATTTCTGAACAACTCTACAATTTGAGTCGGTTGGGCGGCAAAGAGTTTCGACGACTCAATCAAGAAGAACTTCATGGATCGGGGGATGACAACCAGGATTTACAAATTCAGTCCATCCTCAAACTGGTTCAAAAATACCATGATGTCAACTTCTCGTTATACAAGATCAACACCATCAAACGAAGAATTGACAAGCAGATGTCGCTGTTGCGAATCCCGACGCTGCAAAAATTCTACAGTTATCTGGTAGAAAATCCCTCCAGAATCGGCGACCTCCTTCAGGAATTGCTGATCGGAGTAACCGAATTTTTTCGAGACCCCAAGGCCTATCAGGCATTAGATGAAGAAGCTTTCCCGCTGATCATCACCCCCAACTCCCAAAAACCCGATCTCCGGATTTGGGTATGTGGGTGCTCCACAGGAGAAGAGGTGTATTCCATTGCAATGGCCATCCATGAATATTGTGATACCCATGACCTTTTCGCCAAATATACCATCCTGGCTACCGACGTAGATGAGAGAGCCCTGAATATTGCGAGCAAAGGACAATACCCTCCCTCCCGACTTTCTGAATTGTCAGAAGACATCATTGACAAGTATTTTGCCTACAATGGGGAGAAATACGAAGTCAAAAGTTTCATTCGAGACAGCATCATCTTTGCCCGGAATGATGCAACGGTGGATCCGCCGTTCATCAATCTGGATATGATCTCCTGCCGGAATTTGCTGATTTACTTCCAGCCGGAAGTGCAACGGAGATTGCTCCTCAATTTTCATTTCGGCTTAAAAAAAGGAGGCGTACTCTGGCTGGGATCTAGTGAGAACATCACCGACCTCGGCAAGTACTTCATTACTTTGCATGACAAATGGAAGGTCTTCCAGGTCCAAGGGGAGACCCCCAGGGCGCGGAAGCACTTTTCCATCAAAAACTACGGAAGAGGGCCTCGTTATTCTCGTCTCCCTGGAGTTCCTGCCAGCACGTTCGATCCGAATCCAAGTCTTCGCAATCCGCGAATCTCTTTTTCAAAGCTTCTTTTAGACCGCTTTGCGCCGACTTGCGCCTTGATTGATGATGATTTTTCCTTGCTGTACCTCGCTGGTGGAGCTGGAAAATATCTCCATTTGCCTGACATGGAACTCAATCAGGAATTGACTTCGATGGTTTCCCAGCCTACCGTATTTGTACTGAGGGACGCTCTGAGAAGATTGCTCTCAGAAAAAGGGCCGTTGGTATATCCGGGAATAGAAGTAAGTGAACTCAATCCTGACCTCAGATGCGACATCTACATAGAAAAGGTCAATACCCTGATCGACAAATCTATCCATCTGGTGGAATGGCGACCCTCTGATCAGGACGGGAATCCCTTGTCAAAAAACTCCCCGACCATCATCACCGCAACCGAAAAACAAGCGGATGCCTACCACATCATCCAGGATTTGCAAACCGAGCTGCGAATTGCCCGTCAGGAAGTTCAAAATAGCCTGGAAGAACTAGAGACCAGCAATGAAGAACTACAGGCGTCCAATGAAGAACTCCTGGCTGCAAACGAAGAACTCCAAAGTACCAATGAGGAACTACAATCGGTCAATGAGGAATTGTACACCGTGAATAGTGAGCTCCAGGCAAGGAACCGGGACCTAACCGATGCCAACATCACGATTGATGCCTTATTGGAAAGTACCAATGTAGGAACCCTGTTCCTTAACAAAGAGAATGAAATTCGGCTATTTACTCCCCCCATTTTTCGGGTGTTGAAGTTGATGGATACCGACATAGGGACCAACATTGATAAGTTCCGCTTCAATTGGCGCTACCCCAATTTCCTGAAAGACCTCAAAAAGGTTCAGGCAAGTAGAGAAGTGGTCAACAGTGAAGTGCTTTCTGCCAATGGGAAAGAATACTTCCTGGTTCAGCTGAATCCCTATTTCAAAGACAACACCATGGATGGCGTGGTAGTCAATTTGATTGATATCACGGAACAAAAAGCCATCGAACAGTCCTTGGTAGAACTCGAGAAAAATCAGCGCAAACTGCTAGACCTCATTCCGATGGAGGTTTGCGTTGTGGACCTAGAAGGAGAAATTTTGTTTGCCAATACCCAAGAAAAAGGCAACGAATATCCCACGACTCCAGGCAGAAGTTTTTTCAAGCGATTCAAGCAAGAAGACAAACCGACCGTTCTGCAAGCATTCAGTGAAGCAAAAGAACAATTACAAGACGTAACTTTTGAGATCATTGATCCTTCCGAAAAAGAAGTGAGGACCAAGATTCGCTTTGAAATTCACCCCATACAATCTCAGGAACATGGGCTCAAAGAATTGTTGATCACAGCCAAGAAACTGCAAGGCGAAGAGGTGATTTCCAATGATTTATTTGAAGAAATGAGCCAGAGTCTCGCGGCCATAGATCACGAATCAGTCATGGTCTCCATCAAAGATGACCAGTATCGCTATCTCTACGCCAATTCAGGATTCACCCAATTGCTGAATAAGCCCAAGCAGTATGTCATTGGTAGCAATGATTTTGCGCTATTTCCCAATGAGACTGCGTCTCAATTTCGCTTGACTGACGAGTGGGTCATGGATCAGCAGCAAGAGAAGCGAACGTTTGAGATCTTTGTTGTGGGAGGCAAAAAAAGCACCGCTTCGATTCTCAAGTTTCCCTCTCAACGGAAAAATGGAGAAAAGGTATTGATCCAGATTGGTACCCTCCTTCCGGCTAGCATCCTTGGAAATGGCTCTGGAAATGCCGAACAAATTCAAGGGAATCTGGAAAAAATGGTCCAGGAAAGAACTGCGGCCTTGATTCGATCGAATCAGGAAATGCGGACCATCACTCGATCTATGGCGCATGACCTTCGCAGCCCTTTACGCGCGATCAATACCTTTGGGGAGCTGTTGACCACGGAGCACCAGAATGAATTGGGCAATCAGGCAGTGGAGTATTTGACCAAGATCCTGACCCAGTCCAATCGAATGGGGCAAATCCTGGATGGATTGCTCTCCTATGTGAAACTGGGAACCATTGAATACAAAAAGGAGTGGATTGATTCGAAAAGCCTAGCCCATGAAGTCTGGAGTGAGCTGAAATTCATGTTTGAAAAAGATGAGGTCAATTTGATTTTCCGGGACTGTCCGCCGATCTGGGGAGATATGTCCCTCTGCAAACAAGTCTTGACCAATTTGTTCTCCAACGCCATCAAGTACCGGAAGCCCAATCAGAAAGGGGTCATCGAATTCGGGGCGTTCAAAGAGGGGAACCACAAAGAACACGTCTTCTTCGTCAAAGACAATGGCATTGGCTTCCCATCGAATCAGCGAGAAAAAATATTTGGCGTATTCGAACGGCTTCACCAAAATGAAGATGTCGAAGGGTATGGCATTGGCTTGTCGATTGTGAAATTTTCACCACGATTACTCGATGCCCCGACTTTACTTATAAAAGCTTCGGTAGCGTCGGATGTGGGTGACCTGCCGCCCGACTATGGATGGGGTAAGTGGGTTCCCAACCTCGAGGTCGTGACTGTCTCGGGAGATCACTACACTTTGCTATCGGACGAGTCTGCGGAGAATGTGGGGCGGGTGATGGAACCATTTTTGTACCCTGTTAGGTCAGTGACTTGACCCTTT
>JBCCCJ010000420.1:0-5561 GCA_039033615.1 Bacteroidota bacterium | reverse complement strand
CCTATCTGGCTCCTGAGTATGCGCTGGACAACTTTACGATTGAGGATGGAACTGTCCTGCTGGGGGAAAACGCCTGGCTGGACCCTGGCAATGCCACCTTGAGGTATGTGGATGCACATTTCACCGCCCTCGATCCGGCCAAGCCCTATCGCACCGTCTTTTACAATGGGCAGAACAACCATGTCATCCAGGGCAACCTATTTTCCCATGGGCAAACTGGCCTGACGGCTCGCTCTTTTGCCGCGCAAGGGGCCCCACCTTTGGTTCGGAATTGCACCTTTGAGTTCAATCATATCGGCCTGCGTACCTACAGCAAAGGCGCCTACCTCAAGGGGTGTACCTTTCGAAGCAATCTGGTACATGGGTGGGAGATGCTCGGGGCCAGTTTTGGTTCTACCTTTGATGCTAGTACCGCCATTGGACAGGGAGGCATGGGCATCTACTACGGGGGACTTTCTCGCCTCCACTTGCGGGAAGCCCAACTCACCAACAATTTGGTGGGGGTACTGGGCTATGGCGGCAGCGAAGTCACTGCGCACTGTGGGTCCATCACCAACAACAGCGGGCAGGGCATGATCATTGCCGGGAATTCCACCCTCAACTTGGGCAACATCAGCCGACTTGATCTCACTGACAATCCCATCTCCATCCTACTGAGTCAGGCAGGTGGGGCCAGCTTATACAAGGGAGAAAATACCCTCATCCCGGTTCAGGAAGGGCAGCAGGACATCCTCATTGGTAGCATGATTGCTGCTTGTAGCACCCACATTCAAGCCCATCGCAATCATTGGAACAGCCGACCTCCGCTTCCGAATGGAGCGATTCCTTCCAGTACCTTGGATTATAGCCTGATCCACTTTGGTTTGGGTTGTCCGCTGTATGTGGTAGATCCTACGCCAGTACCATCCCTGGCTTGTGGCGATCCCCCTTTTCCAGCCATTCCTCTGCCCCCTTGCCCAGGCTGTGAACGGATTGCAGGAGAAGGAGAAGAAGAAGAATTCACCCTATCAGAGGTTGCGGATGATGCCCTCCAACTCATGTACACCAATGACAGTACCTATCAAGATCCAGTAGCTGCCATGCCGCTTTGGGCCTCCATCCTGCAGCATGACTATGAAGCGGTGGACTCCTTGGAGTACGATTACCTCCACTTTGCCTATGCCAAATTGAAGGAGTGTCTAGGCTGGGCCTTGGCCAATCGGGAAATCAGTATCGATGGAGCAGATCATACGCCTCATTTTCAGGCAGACGCCCAACTCTTTTTGGATGCTACCGCTGATTTGATTGCGCTTCAGCAGCAAGACATCCCTCGCAAAGCAGATTACACCATTGGAGAGCGGGCAGCCTTTATGGCTCAAATGGGGCGCGCAGATTTGGCCTTGCCCATTTTGGATGGACAAATTGGGGGCGCGCTCAGCCATGAAGCCACCGATTTCCTGACCTACTGGCGCTGTTTGGTGGTGGCAGAAGACCAAGTCCGAAAAGGGGATTGGAGTTTGGCACAAGCAGAAGATTCTCTGGTCGCTTGTCTACCTACTTTGACCTTCAGTCGGGAGGCATCCCCCTTTGTCCAGTCAGCAGCCTCTGATTTTCCAGCAGTAGAGGTATATCCGAATCCCACCTCCGCCTCGGTTTGGGTAGCGTGGCCCGGAAATACTCGCCCTGTAGTAGAGTTGATTGATTTGGAAGGTCGTAAGTTGAAACAGTGGGATTTCCGGAATACCCAGGAGGCACGAAACAAGCTTTCTTTGAGGGAATTTCCGGCAGGCATGTATGTGTTGCACCTGCGTTGGACGACGCACCAGCAGGTGGTGAAGGTGGTCCGGCAGTGAGTATTCACGTGAAAAGACCTCGTAGATTTCACAAATCTACGAGGTCTATATCTTTTCCAGAGGGACCAGTCTTACAGACGATCCAGCACCGCTACTACGTCCCGCACAGACTTGGCGGATTCGTGCAGCAGGGCCAATTCTTCGTCGTTCAGCTTGAGTTCGATCACCTCTTCGATGCCGTTACGGCCAAGAATGACGGGGACTCCGAGGTACATGCCTTCGATGCCGTACTGCCCGTCGATCCAGGAACAGCTAGGGAAGATGCGGCGGGAATCTTTCATGATGGCTTCGACCATTTGGGCAGCAGCTGCGCCGGGTGCGTACCAGCCACTGGTGCCGAGCAATTTCACGATCTCGCCACCACCTTTTTTGGTACGCTCAATGATCGCATCCAGACGATCTTTGGATACCAGCTCGGTGACCGGGATGCCCGCAACAGTCGTGTAGCGTGGTAGGGGCACCATGGTATCTCCATGTCCGCCCATCAAGACGGCTTGGATGTCTTTGGGAGAAACGTTCAGTTCCAGCGCCAGGAAAGAACGATAGCGAGCGGTATCCAATACGCCAGCCATGCCCATCACTTGGTTGTGAGGGAGACCAGCGGTCAGATATGCCTGGTAGGTCATCACGTCCAACGGATTGGATACCACGATGATTTTGGCATCCGGAGAATATTTGACGACTTGCTCGGTAACGGTCTTGACAATCCCGGCGTTGGTCGCGATGAGATCATCCCGACTCATCCCTGGCTTGCGAGGAATTCCAGAGGTAATGACGACCACGTCGGAGCCTGCGGTCTTGGTGTAATCGTTGGTGGATCCAGTGATCCGGGTATCAAAATAATTGACGGGAGAGGTTTCCCATTGGTCGAGGGCTTTGCCTTCAGCAAAGTTTTCCTTGATATCGACCATGACCACTTCGTTACAGACTTCAGCACGAGCTACGCATTCGGCACAAGTTGCGCCTACATTGCCAGCCCCGACCACGGTTACTTTTGACATGGGGTGAGAGGTTGAAGGTTGAGATTAGAAAAAACGAAAGAGGATCAACTTGATTTTCAGGCCACAAAAATACGGGCTTCTGGAACGATTCACAAGGGAGAGGCAGGGAAACTTGTCTCACTCACGAGAGAAATTGTGACCATTCGCGCAAAAAAATCTGCAATTTGCGAACGAATCTTACGTCACTTTCGTAGTTGAGAGCAATTCCCTCATTTCAAGGCACAAATCTTGTGGTTCTGAGAAAAAATTCAGGCCATTCCTGTGCATTTCAAGACCTTTTACCAATAATTCTAGCCTGAGGAGCGTTTGTCCCAATAGAACCATTTGTGGAAGGTTCCACATTTTTCATAGCTTTAACTTTCCATCAGATAAACATTGTCCCATGAGATCTATGTTGCTTTCTTTTTGTGCCTCTTTGCTGATTCTGATTCCTGTCGGTTCCCTACAGGCCCAGGTATCCAAAGCTGATAAGAAGTTTTGGAAGCAAAAGGCCAAGATGTATGTCAAGAATCCTATCTCTCTGAAAGCGGAGTTTGAGAATTACCAAGAGCAGATCAAGGACTTGAAGCGCCGGAACAAAGAGTTGATGAATGAGGCTTCTCAAAGCCAAAACTCCGATCTGGTTGATAGCCTCCGTTGGGCCTTGATTCAGTCTGAAGGGGAATTAGAAGCCCTACGGACCCAAAATGAGAAGCTCAAGAAGTATTCTCAGACTCAAAAAACGGTCAACGATATGGGTATCAGAACGGGTCTGGTATACCGGATTCAGATCGGTGCCTACGTGTTTTATGAGATCGAAAACAAGAACATCACCTCTGATGATTTCATCGCAGAACGGGCAGATGGTTTCAACAAATATGTGATCGGCGGCTTCCGCGATTATGATGAAGCGACAGGCTTCAGAGATGAGATTCGCAAGATGGGATTGGAAGACGCTTGGGTAGTTCCTTACCTTGACGGAGTACGAATCACCATCGAAGAAGCCAACCAACACCTACAGAACCAAGGCCAACAAGCCAACTTCCTCGATTAAGAAATTCCCTATGTAGGGAGGAAAGTTGGCAGCATTTCTTCGATATTCTGGCAAAATTTCTTACATTCAAGCTAGGAACTTGAGATGCACCATGCCCTTTATCCCGCTTGAAAGTCAGCTCCCCGAAGCCAGCCTAGGAGTTTGGCATATTGAAGAAGACGAACTTTTCTTTCTAGAAAGGGTCAAACTGTACGAAAATGAATGGGTTCGATTGGGACAAATCGAACATCCCCAAAAACGGTTGGAATGGCTTTCCAGCCGTCTTTGTTTGAAAGAGATCCTCAAGATTGCCAATTCCTCTCGGGTAGAATCCCTGAATATGCAATCGGGAAAGCCCTATTTGTCCAACAATTCGCACCACATCTCCTACTCCCATTCGGACAAATACTCTACCGCGATCGCTTCTTCTGTATGCGAAGTAGGGATAGACCTGGAATATCGAAAGCGAAAACGAAACCATCGGACTAGATTCCTTTGGATGAATGATCAAGAATTGGCCTTTTTTGAGGCCCATCCAACTCAGGAGACCTTTTTACTGCTTTGGAGCGCCAAAGAAACCCTCTACAAAATTGTGGGTCAAGGCTTTGCTTTCAAGCACAATCTGGCTCTATTTCCCGAAGGGGTGGACCTCCAAAGCAACGGAACCCTGCCAGCTTTCGTAAAAAAGGACGATTTTGCGCAGGAATTTGAGGTGCATTTTCAAGTGTATCCCGAATTTGTCCTCACCTACACGGTGGAATGTTAATTCTCAAGCAGCTGATGCTAGTGCTCTCAGAACGAAGTTCTTCCCCACAAAACTTATCCTTTTTCCACGTTCCTACCACACTAGATCGGTTTTCCTCCACCTTACCCAGATCATATGACCAAATTATTGTTGAGTCTGACAAGTGGTTTGCTTCTTGGCATGAGTTTGTGGCTCGGTCCATTGTATGCCCAGCAAAACCGCACCATCAAGTCGTTTAGCCTGATGCAGGCCGACCAGACCGAATGGCAGGCGTCTGCATACCAGGATCAACGGGCACTGGTCGTTGTCTTTACCAGCAGTCACTGTGCATGGGCCACCAAATATGAAGAACGCCTGCATCAGTTGCATAGCCAATATGCCACTCAGCAAGTGGCCTTCGTTGCCATCAACAGCAATGATCCGACCATGAGCGAGCGGGATGAAGCCAAATTGATGCGGCAGATTTCGCCCTACCCTTTTCCGTATCTCAAGGACAAGGATCAGCAAATCGCCAAGCTGTTCAAGGCTACCAAAAACCCCGAAGTGTTTGTGCTTCGGCCTACCGATAATGACTTCGAGATCATCTATCACGGCAAAATTGATGACAACCCACTAGATCCAGCCAAGGCAGGGAATCACTTTCTGGAAGAATCCCTAAAAGCTGCAATCGAAGGCAAAAAGCCCGAGAAAAAATATTCTCCTGCAAGTGGTTGTAACATTCGTTGGAGATAAATTCTCGCCTCTTCCTCAAGCACTGGAAATTTCTGGTTTCCAGTGCTTTCCCTTTTTATCAGGGGGATTTCTCTACTTTCGACCATTGATGCAGCAAAATCGCACTTTGATACACGGGGTAGATTTCAATCCCGAACTTTTTTGCATTTTGGTGGCATAACGAAAGAGATCTAGTGAAATTCGCCTTTTCTGAATATTGGGTTTGGATGCTCGGGATACCTGTGAGCCTTGGCGTATTG
>JBCCCJ010000419.1:0-5563 GCA_039033615.1 Bacteroidota bacterium | reverse complement strand
GCATCTTCCAAGTCCCTCCGATTCGGTCCATGGCGAACTCCACCGGATTGTAATACAGTTTATTTTGGTAGAGGAACTCCGGCATAATGTTCTGATTTTCAATATACTTTCCTGAAAGTATGTATCACTCTTTTGGGTAAGTATATTGTGTTTGGAAGGTAATAGGTTCAGTTTTGCCATATAACAAAAATGAACCATAAGATGCCAATGAAATCTGTGATCGAAGCACAACGTTATGTCCATGCCCATGGTCAACCCACCAAAGGAAAAATCCTGATGGTGGCGAGCAGTCCGGCAGTTTCTGAACAAACTGGCTGGCCCATCGGCTTTTGGGCAGCAGAACTGACGCACCCGTTACACGTCTTCCTGGAAGCTGGCTATGAGGTAGAATTGGCCTCAACGGAAGGGGGAGAAATCGTGATGGATGGCTATTCTGACCCTCGGGATGAATCGGGCTATTCTGCGCATGATGTGATCTCGCTGGGCTTTCTCCAACAGGAGTGGTTTTCGAAGCTGCTCCAGCAAACCAAGGCTTTGTCAAGCGTATCGGCTGCTGAGTATGACGCCATCTTTTTGGTTGGTGGGCAAGCACCGATGTACACCTTCCGTGGCAATCATGAGTTGGAAACCCTTTTTGCCTCCTTTTTTGAAAGCGGAAAGCCAAGTGCCGCGGTTTGCCATTCGACGGCTTTATTGTTGGAAGCCAAAACCAGCCAGGGAACGCTGATCGTCCACAACAAAACCTGGACTGGTTTTGCCAATTCGGAAGAAGAATATGCAGACCAGGCGGTCGGCCAAAAAATCCAGCCTTATCGAATCGAAGATGAGGCTCACAAGTTGAGCAGTACAAATTTCAAGGTTGCGGATGCTTTTGCTTCCTACGCCATCACGGACGGGAATCTGGTTACTGGACAGCAACAGAATTCTGGTACTGCTGCGGCCCGTATGGTGGTAGATTTGCTTTCACAAGGTTGATATTTCTTCCCCACAAAGGCTGGGACTTCTTTTCCGGCCTTTGTTCTTTTCAACAAGCATGAACCAATATATGTTCCTGATCGCTCTCCTACTGACAAGTTGGGAGCTTACCTCTGGACAAAACCTGGAACTCATGCCTGGGACCAGGCGTTTCTTCGCTGATGTGCAGTGGCTGAAGCAGGTTGAGGCTGCGCCCAAATGGAGTGTGTTCAGTCGCACCCGGGCAACTGTGAATTGGGACGGGCAAACCGATCTTTTCACTGGCGCCTATCTCAACCATACCACTGCTAGAGGCTGGGGCGGGAGTTTGGTGGGTAGGATAGGAACAAATGGAGCCGGTGCAGATGCGGGGGTTCACTTCTTCCGCGCCAACCACACCTGGATGATCTTTGCTTTGGTATCGGCGGAAATCAAACGAGCCAGTTCCGTTTCCTGGTTTTCCATTCTCCGTTTCACTCCCGATTTGTCCGAAAATTGGAAACTCTACAGCAGTCTGGAGCTCTTCAGCAGTTTCGACAGCGAAGGACATCGGGCGAGTGTACAGCGCTTGAGAGTAGGCGTAGCCCGTGGCACGTTTCAATTTGGACTAGGGTTCAATGCCAGCGGCTTTGGCTTGAGGTATCAGCTACGAGATTGGAATCCAGGGGTATTTATTCGGACAAATTTTTGATTC
This sequence comes from Bacteroidota bacterium, assembly GCA_039033615.1. GTDB lineage: Bacteria > Bacteroidota > Bacteroidia > J057 > J057 > JBCCCJ01. The sequence continues at coordinate 3,915 of JBCCCJ010000419.1, read as the reverse complement.
CATATGATTGTCAAACGAAATTTCCATCCCTGGCGGGTATGGCAATACATTCGCCGCCCGATGTGGTGGGTGCTGATTTGGGCGCCTCTGGCGTATGCTTTGTTTGCCTGGACCGAGTGGCCGGCTTTGCAGTTGAGTTTCACCCCGATCGGGGTACTGGGTTCAGCCCTGGCGATTTTCATCGCTTTCCGCAACAATTCTGCCTATGGCCGCTGGTGGGAAGCGCGCCAAATTTGGAGTCAGATCGTTCAGGCCCAACGGGTGCTGGCTCGCTTGGTGATCACTTTTGCAGATAGCCACGCCCACCAAGAGCAGTATGATCCGGCGAGGAGCCAGGCTTTCAAACAGCGCATGATTTATCGCTGCATCGCCTGGGCACATGCCTTGCGGTTGCAATTGCGCCGCCAAAGCGATTGGGAGCACCTGAAGCCTCTACTGCCGCAGGAAGAATTTGAGCAGGTAAGCCTCGCTCAAAATAAACCCAATGCCTTGCAATTGCTCATGGGGCAAGACATCTATCGGGCCATGGCGAACGGCACCTTGGGCGGTTTTGATAGCTTTCAGATGGAAGGGCAACTTCTTGCCCTGGCAAATCAGCAAGCGGCAGCAGAGCGCATCAAAGAGACTCCTTTGCCCCGGCAGTATGACTTCTTTACCCGGGTGTTTGTGTGGCTATTCGCGACCTTGCTCCCGTTTGGTTTGCTCTCCCTCTTCCAAAACGAAGCTCTGGTAGCCTACAATTGGCTAAGCATTCCTCTCACCATCCTTCTGGCAGGCGTGTTTGTGATCATGGAACGCACCGGAGCCGCCAATGAAGATCCATTTGAGAACCAGGTTACCGACGTTCCGATGAGCACCATCTCAGCCCAAATCGAGCGAGATTTGCGTGAAATGCTGGGAGAAGAAGACTTGCCAGCCGTACCGACAGCAGAAAAAGGCTATCTGTTCTAAGTTACCCTATTCCGCATCCGGGATTTCTTCCAGCGAAAAGTACACCGGAATGCCTCGTTCCTTGGCGATGGCTACATCCTGATCCGCCCCCTTGGAAGCGCCGAGAATGCGCAGTACCGCGTCGCATTTTTCCAGCAAGCGATGCGCGACCGGATACTGGATTTCGTTCCAGATGTCGTCTCCCATTTGTTGGGAGCCAGCTAGATGCACCAAGGGTAGAGCCACCCATTCCCCGATCATCGGCACATGGCCTTTGCGAAAAATGGGCAAGGCCATGGCTTCCAAATTGGCGAGGTTTTGAGCAATCAATTCAGGCTTGTCCTGGGTCCCGCTGCGATAGGGACCGGCGATGAGAATCAGCATAGGATTGGGGAACTGGTGGATTGGTGGATTAGGGAATTGGGGTAGCGTGGTCTTCCAGGCTGTGCAGATGATTGGGGAACTGGTGGATTGGTTTTGTAGCAATTCAAAAAAAATCTGACCTCTGATAACAAAGTGGTCTGTCCTCTGACTTCTTTTGGAGATTGGTTTTGTAGAGATTCGGAAAAAATCTGACTTCTCCAAAGGAAGCAAGCACGCTCCCCAATTCTCTTTACTCCACAATCATCAACTTGGCGTATTTGAGCAGCAGCACCCGTCGTCCTTTTTTGTTGAAGACCACCGTGGCCTTTCGTTCGCCTTCTTTCCCTTCGACTTGAAGCACTTTTCCGCGCCCGAATTTGGGGTGAAGCACTTGCTGTTCCGCCTCAATATCGTTGGGATCTGCGGCTTTGAAATCATCCGGCAAGGCAGCGGGTTCAGGTCTTTTGCGAAGGGGACGCATGGCTGGCGGGCCACCGCCTTCTACTACCGAGCGTCGGCTGCGACTGGAAGGAGTCGCACTGCGCCAAGCCGCTTCCCGAGGCCGGAGCAAGTATTGATCGTCGATTTCTTCCACAAATCGACTCATCTCGTTGAATTGCAAGTTCCCAAAACGGTAGCGAGAACGCGCATAGCTCATCGTCAATCGCTTTTTGGCGCGGGTGATGGCGACGTAGAATAGGCGTCGCTCCTCTTCCAGATCTGCCCGGGTCTCAATCGACAAAGCACCAGGAAAGAGGTTTTCTTCCATGCCCACCAAAAAGACCGAACTGAACTCCAGCCCCTTGGCAGAGTGGACCGTCATCAGGGAAACGTAGTCATCCTCATCACTGTCCTGATCGGCATCAGTGAAGAGGGAAATATCCGCGAGAAAACTCTCCAAACTGACGTCTTCCTGGTCTTCATCTTCGGTAAAGCCTTGAGCCGCGTTGAGGAGTTCCTGCACATTTTCCCAGCGGCTGATGCCATCGCTGCTGGTGTCGGTATGGAGATCAGTGAGAATGCCGGAATGCTTTGCGATGTGGGCTGCGGCGGCATGAGCGTCCGATTTACGGGCCACTACCCCAAAGCTGCGAATGAGGGTAACGAAGTTTTTGATCAGGTTGGTGATCCTGCCTGGAAAACCGGCCAGTTCGATGCGCTCCATGGCCTCCCAGAGAGACGGCTGTGTTTCAGCAAAGACGGTGATTCGCGCCAAGGAAGTCTTGCCAATGCCACGGGTGGGATAGTTGATGATGCGCAAGAGCGCTTGCTCATCCTTGGGATTGATGGCCAGACGGAGGTAGGCCACCATGTCCTTGATTTCTTTGCGCTGATAGAAAGACACCCCACCAAAGACCCGGTATTTGATCCCGATCCGCCGCAACTCATCTTCCATCGCTCGGGACTGCGAATTGGTGCGGTAGAGGATGGCAAAATCTTTATTGAAAAAGCTGAGAACCTGCTTTTGTTCCCGGATCGTGTTGCTCACCCGCTTGGCCTCATCCTGCTCGCTGGTGGCTTCTACCAAGTGGATCAGTTCGCCGGATTCATTTTCGGTGAAGACCTTTTTCTCGATCTGGTCCCGGTTCTTGGCGATGATGGCATTGGCTGCATCGACGATGTTTTGGGTGGAGCGATAGTTTTGCTCCAGTTTCATGATCTTCAAGTCGGGATAATCCTTTTTCAGGTTCAGGATGTTCTCGATGTTCGCCCCCCGAAAGGCGTAAATACTCTGGGCATCGTCCCCCACCACACAGATGTTTTCATGCACCGCGGCCAGCATGTTGGTCAGCAGGTACTGAGCGTGGTTGGTATCCTGGTACTCGTCCACCATGAGGTAGCGGAAACGATGCTGGTATTTGTGGAGAATGTCAGCGTGAGTCTTGAAAAGCAGAATGGGCTTCAACAGCAAATCATCGAAATCCATCGCGTTGGATTTGAAGAGTCGCTGTTCGTAGAGAGCAAAAATTTTGGCAACCTTTCGATTGAAGTCATCCGCGGCAAATTCCTCATATTCCTTGGGGGAAACCAAGCGCGTTTTACACGAGCTGATCGCATTTTGCACGACTTTTGGCTTGTAGACCTTGTCGTCCAGCTTTTGCTCTTTCAATAGGGCTTTGATCAGTCGCTTGGAATCATCCGAATCGTAAATGGTATAGGAAGAGGTATAGCCGATTTTCTCTGCCTCGATTCGCAACACCCGCGAAAAGATGGAGTGGAAGGTGCCCATGACGATGCTTTTGGCGTCTGCTCCCACCAAACGGAAGATCCGCTCTTTCATTTCCTTGGCGGCCTTATTGGTGAAGGTCAGGGCCAATAATTCCTGAGGATCAGCCAAACCTTGGGACAAAATAAAGGCCAAACGATAAGTGAGGACCCGGGTTTTACCCGATCCTGCACCAGCAATCACCAAATGAGGACCATCCAGGCTGGTGACCGCTTCCCGTTGGGCTTCATTGAGTTCGTTGAGAAATTCCAAGGCCGAAAAGTTGAAGGACTACTAAAAATATTAGGAGTAAAGATAGGGAAAGCTGGCAGGTTTTGGAAACCTTTTCGCTCTCCCCCGTTTGCAGCGGGGGAGGACCAGATCGTGAAGTTTGCAACTTCCAGTCTTCGCGAGTT
>JBCCCJ010000418.1:0-5571 GCA_039033615.1 Bacteroidota bacterium | reverse complement strand
GTCGGCGACGGCGAAATCGGTGAATAACTCATAACCCAACTCTCATGAAACGAATCCTTTTGCTGCTTATCAGCCTGTATCTGCTGGCTCTGCCGATGACCTTTGCCGGAGGCGGCTGGCCTCAACCCAAAGGGCATGGCTATTTCAAACTCTCTCAGTGGTGGATCTTGTCGGACCGACACTTCACCGATGCCGGAAAGATCGACCCCAACGTCACCTCCGGCTTGTACAACACCAGCCTGTATGGGGAGTACGGATTTACCGATCGCTTTACCGGAATCATCTACGCGCCCTTTTTCAGTCGAGCGACCTTCAACAATCAGGTATCAGCCACCACCGCAGAAATCCTCCGGCCAGGAGGCGCCATCAATGGCATAGGTGATTGGGACATTGGGTTCAAATATGGCCTCCGAACGGGGAAACCGCTGGTCATCAGTGCGACGCTTACGGTAGGCCTGCCCCTTGGAAATCCCGCCGGAGGAGAGCAGGGCAATCTCCAAACTGGAGATGGAGAGTTCAACCAATTGCTACAAATCGACGCGAGCCATAGCTTCCGGGTCGGGAAACACAATGCCTATGCAACCGTGTATGCTGGTTTCAACCACCGAACTCGGGGATTTTCCGAAGAAGTCCGTGGGGGGCTGGAAGGAGGAATTGGATTTCTGGACGGGAAACTCTACGCGATCCTGCGCGTGTACGGCATTCTTTCGCTCAAAAATGGCACCTCAGCTGATCCGATCAACAGCACCAGCCTCTTCGCCAACAATTCCGAGCATCTGACCATTTCGCCCGAAGTTGCTTATCGCTGGAATGATCATTGGGGCATTTCCGCCACTGCAGCTCGACCCCTTACCGGGCGCATCATCTTTGCGGGGAATGCCTTCTCCATTGGACTGTTTCATACTTGGTGAAGAATCGCAGAGTGAGGGAATTTTCCGCTTCCTGCCAAACTTCCCTATCTTAGGGGACAAACAATTACCCTATCCCCTATGAAACGAATTCTCATCACCTCCAGCTTTTTCTTAGCCATTACAGCCTTGACGTTCTGGAGTTTTCGCGCTCCCTCCCCGGAACCGATCGCTTCTCTGACGGGTGCTTGGCAATTGGCCGAAGTCAACGGAGAAGCCCCTGAGTACCAACAGGTCGCTTTGTTTTCTGAAACCTACAACATGGCCACGGCCTATGATTTGACAGGGAAAGAATTCCTGGGGACGAATGGAGGTCCCTTTACCTATGATGGAAAAACCCTGAGTGTTCAACTGGATTTCAACTCCCAAGACACCGCCTCTGTTGGGCAAACCGTAGAACTCTCGGTTTCGATCCAAGGAGATCTCGCCACGGTCCAAACGGGAGACAACGGAGCGGAAACCCAAATCTGGGAGCGACTAGATGAAGCAGGTACGCCCCTATCTGGCCACTGGCAGATCAGTGGTCGTATGCGCAATGGCGAAATGCAAGCGATCCAGCGCGACGGTGGACCCCGCAAAACCATCAAGATGCTCACGGGAACCCGTTTTCAGTGGACAGCGATGAATACCGAGACGGGTAAATTCCACGGTTGTGGCGGCGGAAACTACACCTTCGAAGACGGCGTTTATACCGAAAATATCGAGTACTTTTCCCGCGACAACAGTCGTGTGGGCGCGAGTCTCGCTTTTGAAGGAAAAGTCAAGGGCGATGATTGGCACCACAGCGGCAAAAGCAGCAAAGGCAAACCCATCAGCGAAATCTGGACCCGTCAGTAGGCGGCTACGGCATTCACCGCTTTCTGAGCGGTTGCTAATCCCTGGAGACTCAAGCGTCTCTGGGGATTTCTGGCTAACGCCAACTCAAATTGCTTCAAGGCATCGGCAGGCCGTTCTTGATCCAATAACCACTCCCCATAAAATTCCCAACTAGGAGAAGGGATATCTGGCGGGCCGGAAGAGTAGCTCAGGCTGGTTTCCAACGCCACGGATTCTTTCAGCCATTCTTCGGCTTCAACGGGATTCCCCTGCATGTCTGCCAGCAAGGCCCGCAACTGCATCTCCATGATGCTGGCGTGGTCGATATTGAGCTGATTGGGCGTAGAACGGGTGACCGCTCCACAACTGCTGATGCCATCAGGCGTCAATTGTTGGGCCGCTCGTTGCCGCTCGATATAGATCTGATCAATGGCTGTCTGAAGCGCCGTAGCATCCCGCGTGCTATGGGCATGCCTTCCCAACACATATTGCTGCACCGCAGCGACATACATATTCAAATCATCCGTCTTGATTTCTTTCATGGCGGGGATCCATTGATCCTCCCATGAGTCGATTTCGGTCAGATAAGCCGCGATCATCGAGACGTAATACGCTCGGGTTCGTTTGGCAGGCTCGGAAGCATGGTACCCAACCATGTCTTCCATGATCTTGGTGGCGGGTTCCATTTCTCCCAATTGCATATGCCCATACTGCAACCACGCAAAGGCATGGTAGGAGCGGGCATCATCTTTCAATTCCATGCGCTCCATTCGGTTGATGCTGGCGTTGTAGGAGGCAATGTTGGAACTGATCACCTCCTTCCACATGCCTAGGGCTACGTAGATGTGGGAGGGCATATGCAGGGCGTGCGCCGCGTCGGGGGCGACTTTGGCGTAGGCATTAGCCGCCTCCAGGGCAAATTGAGCATGGCTGGGTTCATCGTAGGCGTGGATGAGATAATGCAAACCGCCCGGATGATTGGCGTTTTCTTCCATGATGCCACGGGCAATGGCGGCACTTTGGTCTGAGACCTCTCCATCTCTCCCGTAAGGAACCGCTCCCATGAGCGAAAGGGCGTAAAAAGCCGCTACCTCATGATTCTCAGGGTGTTTTTCGTGTAGTTCTCCCAGAAATTCGGCATAGGCTTGGTCCCGTGCTAACTTTTCTCCTTCTCCATACAGCACTCGCACCGCCTGAATCAGGTCTTTTTCCAAGGCAGTCAATGGCTGCAGATCACAATTCTGCTCCATCAGGGCCAGGGTAGCCGTACCCTTTTCGTATTCCTGCTCGGACCAAAGATTGTGGTTATAAGTCATCGCCTCTCCCCAATACGCCATTGCAAAACTGCTGTCTTCTGCCTGGGCTGCTTGAAAGGAGGTGCGACTGTCGGCGTATTCAAAGCTATGGAGCAGCAATAACCCTTCTTCAAAAGCAGGCATGGCGACTTCGGCTCCCGTAACCTTGAGCGATATTTCTCCCAAGTGGTTGGAAGAGGCTGACTCAGAAGTAGGGGGAGATTGGCAGGCCAACAAGGCTGCCAACAGGACTGGAATCAAATATCTGTGCATGAGTGGAGAGCTTGATTTTCTTGAAAAATACCAGAAAATCAAGGGGTTGTCAACTGAAGGAAAAACTCAGGTGATGCGATCGTCTCGCTTTTGTTGTTCTATCAGCGCTTTGAGACGTTCGATTTCTGCAAGGGCATCATCTTTTTCTGCCCGTTCCTGCTCCAATTTCTGTTCTAGCTTCGCTTTGGTTTGGGCAAAATCCTCGATAGGTTCCCCATTGGGATAGCAAACCTGAAGTTCCCCTGCTTCCACGAAAATTTGAATATCCGGTTCTTCTACACTTTTAGTGGAAAAGAGGAGCCGGATTATGCCTCAACCCCATAGCACTGGACATTTCTGGAATCTCTCCTGATTTTCTGTTGACCAAGGATGAGGTCGCCTGTCCCGCAAGCGGGATTTCGCAAGCTCACCCGGCCATCCTTTTTTGTCGGCAAAAAAGGAGGCAAAAAACCGCCGAAGTCCCATGCAACGCTCATGGCCGCCCCAACACCTCGGACTTCGTGGCCAACCCGCTGGGGTGGTAAAGGCTTACGCCTGGAAGAACCGATTGGAACCTCAAATTCCTAATGCTCCACTATTTTCGTAGTTGAACCAAAATAAAAAGTCCAAGGCGCCTGTTAGCTTGGCAATCCATTCAAATTGACGGGTGGTATGTGACATGGGCAAGCCATCACTTTCTAGGGAGTGAATCTGAGCAAGGGCAGTCTGCGTTTGGTCAGCCATGACTCGACATGATCGGTTGTTAGCCTTCATTTTTCATACTCACTGGCTGTCCCGTTGTCTCCAGCACATTGAGCCAGAGCGAGCCTTCAGGGTCGATCTTTTTGCGCTCGCTTACTACGGCTTTGATGGGAAGATAGACGAATTTGTTGTTGCGACGACCGACGACAAAGCCTGTCTTGCCTGCCATCGCACCGTGTACGCCGTGCATTCCGAGCTTATTGCAGAAGATGCTGTCCGATGGCGTGGCCGGAGCAGAGCGAATGATGTAGCTGGGATCAATGTATTTGACCGTGCCATCAAAATTTTCCCGCTTGAAGTATTGCTTGAGGGCATTGCTCAGATGTACCCCGATGTCATCGTGCAAAATGTTGCCAGAAGCATCTTTCCGTTCTTCCATTCCATCAAACAAATGCTGTCCAGCTCCTTCAGCCACCACGATTACGCAATGGTGTTTTTCTTCGAGGCGTTTCCGGACAATGCTGAATAATCCTTTGGGTCCTTCCAGGTCAAACTCAAATTCCGGTACCAAGACAAAATTCACCTCCGGCATCGACAGGGCTGCATTCGCTGCGATGAAACCAGAATCGCGGCCCATCAATTTGACAATCGCTACCCCATTGTATGCGCCTTTGGCTTCGTTGTGGGCGTCCCGGAGAATGGGACTGGCGACAGTGAAAGAGGTCTCAAATCCAAAAGTCTTCTCGATCAGGTTGATGTCATTGTCGATGGTTTTGGGAATGCCAGCCACCACAATTTTCAAGCCTCTTTGTTCAATCTCTTCTTGAATGGCGAGCGCTCCGGTCAAGGTGCCATCTCCCCCGATGGTAAAGAGGATGTTCACCCCATCTCGCTCCAGGCAGTCCACAATGGAGCTTACATCTTGTTTGCCCCGAGAAGATCCCAGAATGGTGCCGCCAAACTGGTGGATGTTGGTGACGGCAGAAGGGGTCAATTCCATGAAGTCATGCCCATATTCTGGAATGAAACCCTGGTAGCCATAGCGAACCCCCAAAATCTTTTTGACGCCGTAGCGATAATGCAAGGTCATCACCAGGCTGCGGATCACATTGTTGATGCCAGGACATAGGCCCCCACAGGTAACAATCGCGACGGTAGCTTTGGCACAATCAAAGAAGATGTGTTCTCTGGGGCCTGCCAACTCCATCGTCAGCGGTTCTTTTCGGGCATTTTTTCGCGGATTGTGAAACACGTCAAAGAGGACCTTCTCATTTTCCCGGACATAGTTTACCAAGTTGTCGCCTCGCGTTTTAGACAGCTTGACCGGAGATTTGATCTTACAAGTACCGAGGGTTTTGATCGACAGATCCAGATTTTTCATTGGGTATCGTAGTGGAAAGGTTCGTCAATGGCTTGGCGAGTAGAGGTAGGTAAAGGTAGAAAAAAATGTAGGATCAGGACTCATGGAGTTCAAAAACGGGGGTACGTCACATGTAACGAAAAGAGAACCTCCCAGTAAGTGGCAGTCGCGATGCGCCTGCTTGTTTCATCAGGGCATCTGTTTCTACCGAACTGCGAATCGCTATCGCGCTTCGGTT
>JBCCCJ010000417.1:0-5575 GCA_039033615.1 Bacteroidota bacterium | reverse complement strand
GCCCTCAAACTGGTACCCAGCCGTCGGCGGAATGCACAGCCTGGATGATGTGATCTATCAAATGTACCACCAAGTGGCGAAAAACGGTAGAGGGTATACGCGGGAGGATTATCAGGGCATTGCAGAAGATTTGGCGGGAATTTCTTTGGCATCTTTCTTCGAACACTATATCGTAGGAACCACCTCCCTGGTACCTGCCCTGCGGGAACTCGGGTTGGCCGTGGGCTTGCAACTGATCGAAATGGACCCTCCCATAGCAGCGATGGCGCGCTGGGGCATGCTCTTGTCGAAGAATGAGCAAGGCGCTACGGTGATTGACAATTTATATCCAGATAGCCCTGCCTTCGCTGCGGGCCTGAGCATAGGCGACGAACTGGTCGCGATCCAAGGTCATCAAGTGGCTGGAAACGCCAAAGAGTTGATCGCCTACTTTGCTGCGGAAGAATCCCTCTCTCTGCATCTGTTCCACCATGGGAAATTGAAAGAAGTTTCCTTGCCTCGCATCACCGACTTTCAGTGGCGCATTCCTCAATTTGTCGTTCGGGGCGATATGGATGCCGATCAACGCCGCCGCCTGCAAGCCTGGCAAGCGGTGGGGGGGGCGACCAATTCCCACATTAACCTCAAACTGACCGATTGATGCCGGAAGTAGCAGAAGGTAGGGTCATTCGCTCGGTAGGGTCAAGCACGCGGGTAGAAACGCCGGAAGGGAAGCGGTATGACTGCATCGTCAGAGGAAAATTTCGCATCAAAGACCTCAACACCACCAATCCGGTAGCCGTGGGAGATCAAGTGCGTTTTCAGGTGCCAGAAGAAGTCGAACAACCAGGTGTGATCATCGAATTGCTGCCGCGAAAGAACTATTTGCTTCGAAAAGCCATTTCCCACGGCAGAAAAGTCCACATCCTCGCTGCCAACGTCGATCAAGCCGTGCTGGTGTTCACTGTGGATCATCCGGCTACTTCGACTGGGTTCGCCAATCGCTTCCTGGTCGTGGCCGAGGGCTATCACATCCCCGTTACCATTCTTTTCAACAAAACGGATCTGCTAACGAACGAAGCACAGCAAGCGCAATTGCAGGAGCTGATGGACCTCTATGAAAAAATCGGCTATCCGGTCCATGCGGTGAATGCATTGGACCCCGCTTATCAATCCAAGATTCAGGACATTTTCAAGGATCAACTTTCCTTCATCGGTGGCCATTCCGGGGCGGGCAAATCCACCATCATCAACCTTTTGGCCCCAGACCTCCAACTCAAGACCTCGGACATTTCTGGCTCCACCAACAAAGGCCGCCATACCACCACCTATGCAGAGATGTTTGCCTTGCCAGAGGGAGGCTACCTGATCGATTCTCCCGGGATCAAAGAACTGGGCATCACGGGCTTCGACAAAAGCGACCTGAGCCATTATTTCCCGGAAATGCGGGAACGGATGGCAGACTGCAAGTTTTCCAATTGTACCCACACCCGAGAACCCAAATGTGCGGTCAAAGCCGCCTTGGAAACAGGAGAGATTCATCCTTCTCGCTACGACAGCTATCTCAGGATGCTAGAAGAAGTGTAGCGAAATCTTGTGTTGCTGAAAAGGCGGGCTGATGACAAACATTTCGCCCCCCTGCTGGCTTATTACCCCTATGGAAAGCACCACTGAATCCGCGCTCAGCGTCCATCAAAAGGCGAAAGAATTGCTGGCTCATCTTGGAAAAGGGCTGTATGAAAGAGAAGAAGCTGTCCGCCTGACTCTGCTCAGCGCAATTGCTGGCGAAAGCATTTTCTTGTTAGGCCCTCCGGGCGTGGGCAAAAGCCTGATCGCGCGTCGATTGAAATACGCCTTCCGGGATGGGGTGTCTTTCGAATACCTCATGAGCAAATTCAGCACGCCGGATGAGGTGTTTGGGCCGATTTCGATCAAGAAACTCAAAGAAGAAGACAAATACGAACGCCTCACCGATCGCTATCTCCCTGGGGCCAATGTGGTGTTCCTGGATGAAATCTGGAAGGCCGGACCCGCCATTCAAAATGCCCTGCTGACCATTTTGAACGAGAAAATCTATCGCAACGGAGACGAAGACCTGGAAGTCAGTTTGCGGGGGATCATCACTGCCTCCAACGAATTGCCGCCTCAGAACACCAACCTTGCCCCCATCTGGGATCGCTTCCTGATCCGCATCGAGGTGGGCAACATCAAGCAGTTTGGCAACTTCCTGACCATGATTGTGGACGTGAAGGAAGTGTATGAGGATGACATTCCGCTCCATTTCAAATTGACCAATCAGGAGTTGGATGCCTGGCATCAGGAGATCAATCACATCGAGGTAGGCCCCGAGGTGTTGAATACCATTCAGTTGATCAAGGTGAAACTGGAAGAGCACAACGCCCGCACCGCGCAGGTGAGCGCGCCCATCCTGATCAATGATCGGCGTTGGAAAAAAATCATTCGCTTGCTGCGGACTTCAGCCTTTTTGAATGGCCGCAAGCAGGTCGATTTGATGGACTGCTTTCTGCTGAATCATTGCCTATGGAGTCAGCCGGATCAGCAGCCTGTGATTCGGGACTTGATCGCAGATGCCGTGGCCAAACATGGCTATACCCTCGCGGTGAATTTGTCTTCTCTCAAAAAAGAGGTACAGGCCTTTCAGCAAGAGGTGGAGCAGGAAATTCGCATCCCTCATACCACCACCATCGAGAAGCCACTGCCCGTACTGGATGAATTTTTCCGCTTGGTGAAGGAAGACAACAAATTTCAGGGAACCCTGGTCCGGATCAAGCAATTTCGGGACATGACCATCGACGAGCCCAAGGTGACCAACTTCTTTGATGAGGAGAAAAACCTGGTCAACCGCATCGTGGCGGCCAAAGGAACTCAGGAAAACACCATCGTGGTGCATCACAACACCGGAAACACCATCTACACCCTGGAAACCAAGTTGCTGGATCAGACTGAATACCTCAGCAAAACTCCGCACCGCATCGTGCAGCAATTTTGGGACGAACGCTACCAACAGTTGACTTCCTTCATCACCCAGCAATTGGAACATCTCGAAACCAATCGCCCGGTGGAAATGCAGCATTTGGAGCAAAACCTCTTCGTAGATGCCGAGTTTGCCAGCATTGTGAAGAAGAACTACGAGGAAGTCGTGGCCCATTTGCAACAGCTCAAACTGAGTCTGGAGAAATTACAGTTTTCCTACACCAACGTTTAGTGCCTGTGATTGCCAAGGACATCGAACAGGAGTTAGAAGAGGAGTACCAACGCTTCATCGAGTTTGGGAACTTGCTAGATCATCGGCGGCGTACCTATCTGGTGCAGTACCTGCAAAACAAATTCGATCCCGAGCGCTACCTCATCCCCACCTTGAAAGAGGCCTACTTCGCCTATTTTCAGCGCGCCTTGGATCGCATCTTTCTGATCAAGGGCTTGCTAGAGCTGACCCAGATCAACGCGCAGTTGAAGAAGCAGGTCATCTTCGATGTGCTGTATTTCCTTCGGAAGGCCTATCAAGCGTCCCGCACCATCAATCCCTTTGAGGACGAGCAACGTCGGCTGGAAGGCTGGGCGGTGACGCCCTTGCGGATTTTTGTGCGGCGCTGGACGGCCATGGTGGGGTTCCTGAGCCAGAACTATGAGCGAAGTGAGTTGGATCACCTCTTTTTTCGGAAGAAATTTGAGCAGTTGATTCCTACGGCCAATCTCGATCAAATTCCAGAAGAGGACCAAGGGGAAATCGAAACCCTCCTCCATGATCTGCTGGCCCAGTGGGATGCCCTATTGAATGCCAAGATTCTGGAACTCCAACTAGAGAAATTTGAAGCGGAGCAGGCGAATTATGTGGAGCTGATGACGGAGAAGGTGGTGGAATACCAAAAGATCCAGGCCTTTATCGATCCCTTTTCGGACTACCTGGGCTGGGATCTTTCCCGCCAATTGTGGCAGGATACCTCTTTTGATGTGCTGCACCATTATCAGGATTTGCTGCAGAATGAACGCTCCATTCAGGAGTTGACCGATCTGCTGGGAAATTTGCGGGAGGCCGAGATTGAGATTGAAGAAGAAACCTTTGAGAAAACCATCATTCGCCAGGAATGGGTGGTCGATGAGTGGAGCCGTTCGGAGATTGTCGGGGTGAAAGAAAGCAACGAACTCACCCACATGCTCAGCTCCGAGGCGAGCCTGTTGAGTAATCCCCAGACGGAACTGCTTTTTCTGAAAAAATACGCCGACAACCAGCTATTGACCTTCCGCTACGAAGACAAACGCCTGGTCCCCAGCATCGACCATTATACCGAAATCAATCAGCGGGTCAACCAAAAAGAAAAAGGGCCTTTCATCATCTGCGTGGACACCAGCGAAAGCATGCAAGGGCGTCCCGAGCAAATCGCCAAAGTGCTGATCCTCGGCATCCTGAAGATGGCGATGAAGCAAAATCGGAAGGCGTATCTCATCAATTTTTCCATTGGCATCCATACCCTCAACCTGCACGACATTGCCCAGAGCATCGACGACATTGCGGCCTTTCTGAAGATGTCTTTCTATGGCGGAACCGATGCCAGTCCGGCTCTCTATGAGGCCATCCGGCAATTGGGGACTCATGACTACGAACAGGCGGATATTCTCATGGTGTCCGACTTCATCATGTCCAAGATGAGCGACGATGTGCTGGAAAAGTTTCGCTACCACCAGCAAAACAAGAACACCCAATTTCACTGCCTCATCCTCGGCAATGATGTGAACGAAAGTGTGCTAGAAGCCTTCGATACGCGCTGGGTGTATGATCCCGAAGAAAAAGGCATCATTCGAGCCTTGACCCGAGGATTTCAGAACATCCAGGAGCGATATTGAAGAACCATGATTTCGACTCTCCTCATTTTCGGGGCTGCTGGTTCTGGAACGACGACTCTTGCGCATTCGCTCGCCGAACGACTCCAGTGGACCCACCTGGATGCTGATGCCTATTATTGGGAAGCAACCCCCATTCCTTTTCAGCAAAAAGTGCCCAAGGCCATTCGTCAGCAACGCTTGATAGCAGACGTGGAGCAACACACTCCCGTGGTGGTGAGTGGATCGCTGGCAACTTGGGGAGAGTACTGGCAAACGGCCTTTGACCTGGCGGTATTTCTTCAGCTTCCGTCTGAGCTTCGAATGGTACGGCTGCGCCAGCGGGAGATTGCTCGATATGGGGACTCATTGAAAACCCATCCTGAGCGCCAAGCGATTTCCGACGCCTTTTTGACCTGGGCCGCTCAATATGACGATCCGAATTTTGAGGGAAGAAGCATTCGCCAGCATCAGGACTGGATGAAGCAATTGAGCTGCGAGGTGCTGAACTTGAAAGGCGACCTCAGCAATGAGGAGCGCATCCGACGAGTGCTGGCGCATCCTAGCTTCCCGCCACCAACCGATACCCCACGCCCCGAACATTGATGATTTTCAGATTCGGATCGGCGGCGAGTTTTTTGCGGAGTTTGGAGATGAATACGTCCAGGGTCCGGCCTACGTAGCCGTTTTCGTTGCCCCAGACTTCTTTCAGGATCTGATCCCGTTCTAGCGTCTGATTCACGGAGCGGTGGAGGAG
>JBCCCJ010000416.1:0-5584 GCA_039033615.1 Bacteroidota bacterium | reverse complement strand
GTGGAAGCAGGCTTACAGGTCCGGGCCACCAACATCTATGGCCTGAGTGAAATCATCGGGCCGGGCGTTTCCCAAGAAGATGTAGACGAAGTCGGTCGAGGCAGCTATGTGTGGGAGGATCACTTCTTCCCCGAAGTGGTGGACAAGGATACCGGAAAACCGCTTCCCTATGGCGAAGCAGGGGTACTGGTCTTCACGACCTTGACCAAGCAGACCTTTCCCTTGCTCCGCTATTGGACCAACGACATTTGCTCTCTCCACTATGATCCCAATGGTAAGCGCACCCACATCAAGATGTCTCCCATCAAAGGGCGAGCGGACGATATGCTCATCATTCGGGGCGTAAATCTCTTCTACACCCAGGTCGAAGAAGTCATCCAAGAACTCCCGTTTCTCCTTCCCAACTACCAATTGATCGTCAGCCGGGAACGCACCATGGACGAGGTTCTGGTTCGGGTAGAAGTCGCCAAAGGCGTTTCTAGTGAAGACGCCTCCCTAGCCCAACAATTGGCCACCAAAATCAAGAACACCATCGGCATCTCCATGAAGATCCAATTAGAAGCTCCAGGAGCCATTCCGAGATCGCAGGGCGGGAAGTTGAAGCGGGTGGTGGATCAGCGGGTTGGTTGATTGGGATTCAAGAAAAAGTCTGACTTCTGACAACCTCGTGGTCTGTCATCTGACCTCTCTTACAAACCTCTGACAACGCAGTGATCTGACAGGGAATCCGGTCTGACATCTGACATCTCTTTATATGAGAAAGGATCTTGCCATCGACACCTCCCGCATCTCGCCTCTCGCCGTGAAACAGTCCCGCCTCCATCCTTGCCATCGGCAACCCTGACCTCTGACAACGCAGTGATCTGACAGGGAATCCGGTCTGACATCTGACATCTCTTTAAATCCGGTCTGCCCTCTGCCCTCTGTCTTCTCAAAAAAATGCATGCATTTTGCATGCACTAGGATTCTCTGTAAATTAGTGAAAAATCAGCCTATGCCTTCCCTCCAAGTTCGGAATGTACCGGAGCATATTTACCAAGCCTTAAAAGCGGCCGCCTCTGAAGAACGAAGAAGCATGAGTCAGCAAGCCATCATTGCGCTGGAGCGAGGATTGGCGCTTACGCCTGATTTCCAGGAAAGGAGAAAGGCATTCCTGGCAGAAATGGCAGCGCGGCAAAAGTCCCTAAGCAAGTTTTCTGATGTTGATGTCGTGGGCTGGGTTCAAGCAGATCGAGACCGATGAACCGAATCGTACTAGATGTCAGTGCGGCTGTTGGCTTGGTGACAGATCGCGAGGATTGCCGGTGGATGCTTCCCTTTGTTGAGCAAAGTCAGCAGATCATCAGCCCCGATCTATTCATTTCGGAAATCACCAATACTGTCTGGAAATTCTTCCACATCGGAAATGCCAGTCTTCCTGAAATCCATCTCATTGCCGAGACGGGGATTGGGTTGGTAGATGAATTCACTGATTCACAACTCCTCTGGCCGCAGGCCTTGGTTCTGGCCTACGAAATGGACCACTCGGCCTATGATTGCTTCTACTTGGCCTTGTGCCAACAAGCACATGCCTCCTTGCTCACCTTGGATCAGCGACTGATTCGACTGTCAGAAAAATGGAAGATTTCAGTCTTACAACCCACTTTCCCACTCTAGGAAGAGTCAAGATATATTTTTTGGAAAGTTGGTCCGAGGAGTTGCAGGATTTGTCGGTGTAAGGGTCTGAGGTTTAGGCAGATGAGTTGTGGGTTTTGGTCATTTTGGTGAATGGATAGGATTTCAATGCCCTCAAAACACTGGAATATCCACCTCATGGTAGGCTTCTGGTAGGCTTTTCCCTTTTGGTTTGGGACGGTCTGATTGGCTTGCTTGAGGGCTTCTCGCAGCTTTCTTTCGGCCATGGCATATACCATCAGGGCCAGACACATCACCATGGCTAAGGCCACGATCCGTTTGGGCTTTTTGAGGAAGACCGATTCAGCCATGCACATCGGACTTTTGAGGAATCGAAATCCCTTTTCGACTTGATTCTGATCTTTGTAATGGGGCAAGATTTCGGCTGCCGGGAGGGCTTCTTGGTCCAATTCATTGGTCGCCAGAATGAACTTCCCCAAGGGAGCCAAGGCCTTTCTCAGTGCCGCAACATTGGTGATCGATTGGGCATAGAGGCGAAACCGCTGCTCGGGAGGCGGGGCATCTTTTTTGGGCCGACCGCGCTTCCCGGTGAGGTTACGCACTTTCCACTCAATCGAGCCAGGGAGATGATATTTCCATTTTCGAGCCAGTTTTTCGAGTGCTCCCTTGGCATCTTCTCGGCAGTGAAATTCCCGGCGGGCTAGGGCGCGGAGTTGATCTTCGATCTTGGCTTGTTCTTTTTTCCAGGCCCGACGCAAACTCTGCTTTTCCCTCTGATATGCCTGGCGCGACCAAATCACCACCCAACGCTGGTCAATCCCCAGATGGCGAATCGCCAATTCCCGAAAGGCATACCCCTTTTCATCTTCTGGACCCATATCCTGCCGAGTGTAGTGAGTAACCACCCGTTTGGCCAAGGCGTGGGTGTGAGGCACTCGGGTGAGCCAATACACCGTGTCAATTTCCCGTAGACTCTTCTTGGTGTAGAGCGCACTATCAGCTACCAGATACAATCGACCCGGCTGATCGCGAGCCTCTCGGGCCAACTCGCCAATCACTTGCTGAAAGTGAGTCTTATCCGAGGTATTGCCATCCAGAGCCTTGAACAACCAGGGAATGCCGTGGCGGGGCTCCACCATCAGAGAGATCATGAATTGCTTCAAGTCTGGACGATGATCCTTCGAGTGGCCGAAGGTGATGTTGAGCGCATCGCTGCCCTGTTTGTATTCCCCCTGCACACTCACACTGGTGGTATCAAGATGGACAAAGCGATCCGGGCCTGAGAGCTTCAATCGGCGAAAGACTTCCCAACTGATCTGGCTGAACAGCTTCGTACAACCATACTCATAACAACTTTCAAGAAAGTTACCCAAGCGTTGATCGGTGATTTGACTCGCTTCAATCCCCGGACCCAATAATTGGCCCACAGCTTTGGTCCCAAAGAAGCTCGCACTCAGATACAAAGGGCGGGAAGTGAATCCCAAACCATTGACGATCATTGCCTTGAGGCACATCCCAGGGCTCAGACCAGCCTGAGCATTCGTCCCAAGGCACTGATCCAAGACTGAACCAAGCCCCAATTCCTCAAACATCCCGGCAACCAAACCCAGATGATCCAGGCGTTGGCTTTTGTACAAATTTTGAGCATCTTTAGAAAGTCCCACCATAGATTTGAGTTTCAACAACTCAAAAATACAACTTCACAGAGTTATGAGGTAGGAAAGTGGGTGGACCTATTCATCTCCTTCGACATCCTGCCCCAAATTCTTGAACCTACATGAGCAATCGCCTCGCCAAAGAAAGCAGCCCATACCTTCTCCAGCATGCCAATAATCCCGTCGATTGGTATCCCTGGGGAGACGAAGCCTTGCAACGGGCCCAAGCAGAGAACAAGCTCCTGCTAGTCAGTGTGGGCTATGCTGCCTGCCACTGGTGTCACGTCATGGAGCGGGAATCCTTTGAAGATGAGTCGGTTGCTGCCATCATGAATGAGCATTTTGTATGCGTCAAAGTAGACCGGGAAGAACGGCCCGATGTGGACAAAATCTACATGGACGCAGTCATGCTCATGACCCAGCGGGGGGGCTGGCCGTTGAATGCCATTGCCTTACCGGATGGGCGGCCGATTTATGGAGGAACCTATTTCCCCAAGCAGCATTGGGTAGATGTCTTGCAGCAAATCTCTGCCCTCTACCGAGAGCAACCCCAACGGACCCTGGAATATGCCGATGATCTGGTAGCAGCCATGCAAAAGATGGACGTGCTGAAACCAAAGGGACAGGTAGGCTTTTTGCGGGTGGATCTACAGCAGATTCGGGAAACTTGGATGGGGGAAGTTGATTTCAAATGGGGAGGGCGAAACGTTCAGGCGAATAAGTTTCCCTTGCCAGCCAACAACCTCTTCTTGCTACGAGCCGCGCACCTAATGGAGGATGCCGAGATGCTCGATGCAGCGACCATCACCTTGGACAAAATGGCCCATGGCGGCATCTACGACCATCTTGGTGGTGGCTTTGCCCGCTATTCGGTGGACGCCTACTGGAAAGTGCCCCATTTCGAGAAAATGCTCTATGACAATGGGCAATTGATCAGCTTGTACGCCGAAGCATTCCTCAAAACGGCCAACCCCCGCTACAAAGAAGTGGTCTATCAAACCATCGAATTCTGTGAACGAGAATTGGGGGATGCCGCTGGTGGCTTTTATTCTTCCATTGATGCGGATAGCGAAGGCGTAGAAGGGAAATTCTACACCTGGACGCACGAAGAAGTAGAAGCGGTTTTGGGAGAAGAGGCCCAATTGTTTGCCAACTACTACAACATTCACCCTATCGGAAATTGGGAACAAACCAATGTCTTGTTTGTCCTGGAATCCGAAGGCGATTTTGCCCGTCGTTGGAACTTGGACACTGTTTCTTTCCGTGAGAAAATGGCCCTCGGAAGGCAACAGCTGTTGGCAGCCCGCGAGGCACGCATTCGTCCAGGATTGGATGACAAAATCCTCACCTCCTGGAACGGACTCATGCTCAGAGGCTTAGCTGATGCTTACTTGGCATTTGGAGAAGAAGCCTTCCTGACTCGTGCCATCCGCCTGGCCAATTTTCTTCGTGAGAACCTAAGCGAAGGCGGACAATTGTTTCGAAACTACAAAGCTGGTAAGCGCAGCATCAATGCCTTTCTCGATGATTACGCCAACCTCATTCAGGGGTACATCAGCCTCTATCAGGCCACCTTTGATGAGCAATGGCTCCAGCAGGCAGACCTGCATCTTCAGTATGTGCTGACGCATTTTTCAGAGGAAGAGAGCGGCATGTTTTTCTTTACCTCGGACGAAGACCCGGTATTGGTCCGCCGCAAAATGGAGCGGCAAGATGACGTGATCCCTGCTTCCAATTCCCAATTGGCTCAGGCGCTACATACCCTTGGCTTGCTATTGGACCAAGAAGCATATCGGGACCGCTCCCTGGAAATGCTCAAGCGAATGAAGAGCGATCTAGTCAACAGCCCTGGCTGGCATGCCAACTGGGCTCAACTGCTGCTGCGTCAGCTATATCCACATTTTGAAGTAGCAATTACTGGCCCAGAAGCAGCCAATCTACGTCAGGCATTGATCCAACGCTATCACCCAAATCGGGTGTTTGCTGGAGCAGCATCCGCCAGTGAGCTACCACTCCTTCAGGATCGGTTCCAGGATCAGTCTACCATCTTTGTGTGTGAAGGGTTTACTTGCCAACTTCCAGTGCATTCGGTGGAAGCAGCCATTCCATTGTTTGGGAAAGATAGCTAACTCGTAAGAAAAAGAGTCGGCACGCATGGCAAGCCTGTACCAACAGGGTGTAAAGCCGCTCGTAGTCATCGTCGACAACGTCATCTTTTTGCTTAATTTCTAAACCCGCTTCCACATCTAACTCGGAGAGAGAAAGCAGGCTTAGGGCCACCATGGACCGACATC
>JBCCCJ010000415.1:0-5590 GCA_039033615.1 Bacteroidota bacterium | reverse complement strand
TGGTCAAAATCCCGACCAGTCGCTGGTTTTCATCTACAATGGGGATGCCCCCAATCTTGTGCTCCCGCATGATGCGGGAAGCTTCGAGCAGCGTATCCTCTACGGTCAGGGTGATGGGATCGACGATCATGCCACTTTCCGAGCGCTTGACTTTGCGGACTTCTTCCGCTTGCTTGTCGATGCTCATGTTTTTGTGGACGATTCCGATGCCACCACTAGCTGCCATAGCGATCGCCATGCGATGTTCAGTAACCGTGTCCATAGCTGCACTCACGATGGGCAGATTCAGGCGAATCTCCCGGGTGAGGAGGGTGGAAGTGCTCACTTCCCGGGGCAACACCTCTGAGAATGCAGGCACCAGAAGGACATCATCATAGGTGAGTCCTTCAAAAGCGAATTTAGAATGGTCTGTCATAATGGCAAATATCGAGCTGACATTTGCCATGCAAAGCTACACAATTCCTCGGTCAATTTTCAGGGAGGGCTACATTTTTTTCTGCCTGATCCATTCGGTAAGAAAGTCCCAAAAAGATCAGCCAAGCGATCATACCGAAGATCACGTTGTAGGCGAGGGTGGCCCCATTCGAGAGGATGCCGATGTTTTTTCCTGCGGCTTCCGGTAGGTTGAATGCGAGAAACAATTGCCAGATGATGAAGTGGGTGGTGCCCATGCCGCCGGGGACCGGAAGGGCCCAACCAATCCCGCCAATGAACAGCAGCAAGATGGCCATGTAGAGCCCCAGATGTTCGGTTTCGGGTAAGCCCAGCATGAAGAAATAGTAGGCAAAGACGAGACAGACCCACAGCATGAGGGTGTGGAAGGCAAACAACCAGGGTTTTTCCAGGCTCAGGACACTCTTGGCCGCTTCCAACATACTCTTGACAAAGGTTTGGGCTTTGCCAATGAGTCCACCAGAAAAGCGTTTGCTCCGCAAAAAGTAGATGCCCAACCCCATGAGCACAAGGCCGATTACGCCCACCAAGCCGAGTGTAGCGGGATCAATGCCGCCGACGACTTTTTCCCACATCATGCCAAAGAGATTCCCCAACCGATCCAATTCCATCAGAAAAATCGTCGATACCCCTAATAGCAAGACCAAAACATCGGCTACCCGCTCACTGACCACGGTACCCAAACTGGTGGCCACAGGTACTTTGTCGGTTTTGAGCAAGACCGTACAGCGCAAAATCTCTCCCAATTTGGGCGTCAGACTATTGACCAAATAAGTGATGAGAGTCGCCAGCAGGAGGTGGAAAAACTTGGCAGGATGACCCGCCCGATCCAGCATCAGGCCCCAGCGCAGCGCCCGGAAGATATACATCCCAAACATGGCGAAACCGCCCATACCCACCCAGAAGAAATTGGTTTCTTTCAGGCCCGCCAATTCTTCCAGCGAACTATCCCGGAAGGTCAAATACAACAAGGCGGCGGCGATCCCAATGCCCACGATCAATTGCAGGGCCGTTTTGAGCTGTTTGTTCATAGGCCGCAAAGATAGGAAATGTAGGGGGAATGGAAGGGCGAAAAAACGCGTCAAGTCTTTCTATGCTTTGGGGGTAACCAGAATCATCGTCGGTGCGCACGCCATCAATGAGGGGCATCACATGTACCTCTTTCCCAACCCTCTCCCTGATCGTTGGTCTTTTCACCCTCACTTACTTGCCACCTTGGCAGGACAATTCCTCACCCACATGGCTGCTCCATCGAAGCACAACGAAAAAATCTGGGACCAACTCGTCCAAAACGACGTCCTTTGCTCTCGCCCCAACTGGAACCTCACTCCAGAAACAGCCCGTCAATCCCTCCCTAGACGCCACTGGTACGGGGAAGACCGAGTAGGCAAACACGTCCTCTGTTTGGCCTGCGGCGGTGGACAACAAAGCATCGCCTTTGCCCTGCTGGGGGCGAAGGTTACGGTGGTGGATTTCAGTGCGGAGCAACTCAAGAAAGATCAGCAGGCCGCAGAACATTACGGCATTTCTTTGCGCATCGTCAAGGCTGATATGCGAGACCTGTCGATGTTTGCGTCGGAAGAATTTGACCTGGTGTATCAGCCCTACTCGATCAACTATGTCCCTGCTGTGAAGGAGGTATTCGATGAGGTGGTGCGCATCTTGAAACCGGGTGGTATCTATGACCTGATGTTTCACAATCCTTACGTACACGGCAGTTGGAAAGATGGCAGTTGGGGCAGCCGCTGGGAGCAAGCAGAGTTGTGGCAGGGAAAAGGCTATCCGCTCTGGCAGCCGTACCGAGATGGACATCCGATTCAAACGCAGGACCCCCACTGGAATTTTGAGAACCTGGCGGACGAAGCCGTGCAGATCGAAAGCCCCCAGGAATATCGCCACACCATGACTGCCATTCTGAATGGCTTGTTGGGC
Source organism: Bacteroidota bacterium (assembly GCA_039033615.1). Taxonomy (GTDB): domain Bacteria; phylum Bacteroidota; class Bacteroidia; order J057; family J057; genus JBCCCJ01. Next base: position 3,205 of record JBCCCJ010000415.1, on the reverse strand, counting down.
CGAGGGATGGAATTGTTGCATTTTCAAGAGGAAGTCGGGACCATCGACAAGGCAGAGCCGGGCACTTGGGATCATTATCAATCCATTGCACCGCCTTGGTTGTTTGTGGTGGGGCGGAAGCGATAAGGTGCGAATGAGTTGGAATTTCTCTTTACCTTCCGATGAGTAGCTTCTTTTTTGCTACCCGGTGCTGGATCAAGATGCATGACAGGAAGTGGTTCAGGAACGGGTATCATCCTGAATCATTATGTGGAAACCCCTCTTTCTTTCCGTATTCATCGGCCTGCTTTGGCTAACAGGAGGCTGTGAATCTCCGTCCCCCACTCCCCCCAACCTCATTTTCCTCTTCGCGGATGATCTCCGGGAGGATGCCTTCGGAGCAATGGGACATCCCTTTCACCAAAGCCCCAATATCGATCAATTGATCCAGCAGGGGGTTCGCTTCCGAAATACCTATGCCGCCACCCCTGTCTGCGCTCCTAGTCGGGTATCCCTGTTTTTGGGACTGCCGGAACGCGTGCATGGAGTAGGCTTCTCTTCCTCCTACCAATTGACCGAGGCCCAATGGCAAGAAAGCTATCCGGCCCTGCTCCGAAAAGCGGGCTATCATACCGGCTTTGTGGGCAAATTTGGGGTGGAGTACTACAGCTTTCGGGGACAAGCTTCAGAGCAATTTGATTATTGGTGGGGACACGACGGCTGGACTCGATTTTTCCCCAAACGCTACGACTCCGAAAGCACCCGACCCTACCACCGAGCTGCCGATTCGATCATCACGCCCATCATGGGAGAAGCTATGGAGGAGTTTCTGGAGCAACGTCCATCAGAGCAGCCATTTTGTCTGTCGGTCAGTTTCAGTGTGCCGCATAGCAGTCAAACCCGGAGCATGTATGACGGCTACGAAGGCTGGCGGCGGATGGCTCGCCCGGCAAATGAACACCCTTCTCTCGCCGAGCATCCCATATATGGAGCCCTGTATCGCCAGCAACCGATCCCCATTCCTGCTGAAACCGGGACTGATCCTTATCGCTGGATTCCGCAAGCAGTATTGGACCAATCCGATGGCAGGGACAATACCTACGCATTTTCCTATGACCCTGAAACCTGCCGGGAGCATCACATCCGCTACGCCCAGACCATCACCGGCTTGGATCAGGTCATCGGCGATCTGATGGCCAGTCTGGAAGCCAAAGGGCTGGCAGAAAACACCGTTATCATCTTTGCCAGCGATCACGGCCTCCTCATGGGAGAGTATGGGATGGGAGGAAAGTCACTCTTGTATGACCTAGCAGCTAAGATCCCCTGCTTCATCTATGACCCTCGCCTGTCCCAATCCCAAAGAGGCACCAGCCGGGAAGAACTTGTCTCCAGTCTGGATGTGACGGCTACCATGCTGGCCTATGCCGGCGTCGAACCTTTGGCTCAGATGGAAGGCGAAAGCCTCCTTCCCCTGCTGAACGGGCAAGCAACAGCGTGGCGGGAAGCCTTGTTTCTGGAGAGTTTGTTCACCTTGCGCGGCAACCCCTTTTGTGAGGGAATCCGACAAGGCGACTGGAAATACATCCGGATGTTTGACGGGGTCAAGGGCTTTGAAGAATCAGATGTGGCCTTTGGAGATCGCTCCCCCGCATTTGAACAACTCTTCCACCTCAAAGAAGATCCTGAAGAAAAACACAACCTGATCGCAGACTACGAAGGCAGCGAGTGGCTGGAGGAATTGAGGCAAAGCTGCCGCACTCAGTCCGAAGAGATCAATCAACGGAGAGAACGCTATCGGAAAAAGGGAGAGGTGAGGAGGAGGTGAGGGAGTGGCCCCTAAGAATATATTTGCATATACAACCTTTTATCTTAACTTGTGGGTATGCAAATTCTCCCTCCTTCCCCCAACTTTGACCGCGTCCAACCCCGACAGTGCGTCAATGCCAAATTGCGGAAGCTGCATCGGCTAATTGATGCCTTGTATCAGGCGCGTTTCAAGCCCTTTGGTTTGCGGGGCAGCATGACCTCCATCCTCTTCATCATCGGCAAACGACCCGGCATACATCAAAAAGTGCTGGCAGAATTGCTCATTTTGGACCCTTCTACCATGAGTCGTGATTTGAAGAAACTGATTTCGCAAGGCTGGATTCGCAGCGAAAAGGGCAGCGATGCCCGTCAAACGATGCTGTACTTGACTGCCGAAGGGGTGCATCTGCTGGAAGACATCTCTCCGCTCTGGGAGGAGTTGCACGGCAAAGTTACCCGCTTATTAGGCGATTTTCAGATGCAGCAGATTGATGCCATTACCCAGGCCATTCAGCAGGAGATGGCGAATCTTCAAAGTTGATTTTTAGCAAAATAGTTGCACATACAATTTAATTGTCGCGCACATGATTCTCCCAGAAGTTTCTCTTTTCGTTTCGGTCTTCTTTGCCCTGACCACTGCTTTGACGGTATTTCTCTTTGATCGGGCTGTCCGAAAAGGCCACGGCTCGCGCACCGCCAATCGCGTCCTGATCGGCCTGATCGCTTGGGTGGGCGTGCAAGGCGGACTCGCCGCAAGTGGTTTTTTCCTGGCTTTTGAGGTGATGCCGCCGCGTTTTTTGCTGGCCGTTGGGCCTCCGCTCGGATTGCTGGCAGCCATGTTTTTTCTCCCCAAAGGTCGCGCCTTCATGGATGGCCTGGCCCAACCCGCGCTCACTTGGATGCACACGGTTCGGGTTCCGGTAGAATTGACCCTCTACTGGCTGTTTGTAGCGGGGTTGGTGCCGGAGTTGATGACCTTTGCGGGGCGGAATGTTGATATTCTGGCCGGACTCACCGCTCCTCTGGTGGCCTATTTCGGTTTGACCCAGGGAAAGATAAATCGGAAGACCCTCCTGATATGGAATGTGGTTGCCCTAGGCTTGGTGATGTTCATTGTCGCAAACGCCATTCTCTCTGCCCCTCTCCCCATTCAGCAGTTTGCTTTTGAACAGCCGAATCTGGGAGTTTTCTACCTGCCCTTCAATTGGTTGCCCTCCGTAGTCGTTCCCCTGGTTTTCTTAGGACATGTTGCCTCCATCCGTCAGTTGCTTCGCTCCCCGGTGGCACAAGAGCAGCCGGAAAAAGCACTCACATGAAGCTTCCTTCATTTGTAAAATCCCCTACTCTGTCCAAATTTGAGCAAGATTCACCTTCATCCTTCTAGTTTCTTGACCATGGCAAAGAAAAAAAGCAAAGACAT
>JBCCCJ010000414.1:0-5593 GCA_039033615.1 Bacteroidota bacterium | reverse complement strand
GGAGGGGCTCTACCCAATCAAATCCGAAATAGCTGAAATGTAGCAGCGGATCGACCAACTGGTAGTCAATCCATCCCAGGCTCATGTATCTAAGCGTGCTGTACAGCATGACCAACCCAAAGGCAAGCCGAAAGCTGACCAGTGGAGCAATCGAAATCGGTTGCTCCAAATAGGTCAGCCAGTTCTTATATCGGTTGGGTAGGGATGGCAAAAGTGGATCGAATTAATCCCCGTCTCCAGAGTCGAAGGTAATGTCAATTCCTAAGAGGGAACTCAAGGAGCTTTTGAAATTAGCGGTATTGCTCTGAAGTTCGTCGCGAAGGGCTTTGATAGACGGATCTCCGACATGTTCGGACAATCGTCCTTGGGGAATATTGGCAATGGCATTGTCGATGACTGTGACGGCCTGCTTCGTTTGGGTAACCAATTCTGGTCCGCCAACGACGGTCGCGAGGTACTCATCAAAGCCCGTGATTTCCCGTCCTCCTCGGGAAAGCCCGAAATAGATGTTCTTGGAATTCTCAAATTGCTCCACGATCAGGTCTCGGGAAATGCCGCTGTAAAAGGCTTCTACCAAGGTGCCATCTGGACCACTTTGCCCAGCTGCCAAGCCACCTGGCAATTCTAGCTTGAAGTTTTTGAGGTTTTCGTAATCCTTAACGAATTCATTGTAGTACAAAGAAATGGAACTCCCCGATGCAGTGCCATTACTGGTGATGAATTCCTGGCGGTAGCCTTCAACCCACCCTACATAAATATTGTCAATGGTATTCGTCAATTCAGCAGTAATCAGGAGCAGATACGCTTTTCGATTCTGATCGAAGGCAGCGACAATTTCTGCATCAGAGCTGCCATTTCCATACAGGAGATATTCGATCCCATACAATCCTCGCACATCCTTGTCGAAACTATTATCCAGGTCGAAATCGGGATTGAGGATATTGAGTTCAACTTTGTTCTCGTCGATCGGGAAGGCTCCCAATACTTCTGCATAAGGGCCTAGCAATAGACTAGCAGGACCAAATCCAAATGCAGAACAGTGCTGATGATCTATCGCTGTTTGTACCCAAGCTGTGCGGGCAGCCATGAGATGTCCCTCTGTGGGATCTTGGGTGAAGCGATCAATCGCATCGGAAAGTGCTGTTACGCTTAGTTGTAGGGTCCCAAAATTGACAATGATGAGTTCGTCGGCAACCTGGGTCAACATACTGGCCCGATCAAATTCTAGATCTGGGTCCGGTTCGATTCCTCCATCACAGGACATCAATCCCGCAATGGTGAGTGTGATCAATAGGAAAAATCCGGCGGTTTTCAATGGGGTAGCAATGATCATGAGGCTTTCCTGTTTGGTATGTACATAGAAACCTTGCCATGAAGAAGAACATAGCAAGGTTTCCTGTCATTGTGGGTAAGGGGATAGATTAGGGATTGTTGTTGACAAAGAAGCTGGTTACTTCTGCATCAGAGAAGCCATACACCGCTTGGAGTTCGTCTATCACCTGGTCTAGATTCGCCAACAAAGTTGCTTCGTTGAGGAAACGGTAGCTTTCAGGAGTTTCATTTGCTGGGGCTAACAACAGCTCCAACACATCGTCGATTTGCGCGTCAGTGATCATCTTCTGACTGATACCACGAAAACCAGCTGCAAAAGCTACCCCTTCGGCATAAGAGTGAAGGGCACTTCCCAGGGCATCATTTTTCTCGTCTCCTTCCGCGAGACCAGCGGCATCCTGCAACTTGGTTTTGGCAGAGTTGGCGTAGTAAATGACAGTGGCAAAGTTGGATTTTTCCCAGGCTTCGAGGTAGGCGGCCAAGGCCTCGTCGCGCTCTGTGTTGTACTCCTCACCAGCTTCGATCGCAGCTTTGGCTTTCAACAGCGCGTTTTTGATGTCGAAGAAGAAGCCAGTTTTGGCATCCAAATCAGAGCGTCTTCTGGAGTAAGTCGCTGCGGCAGTGGTTTCAGAAACGTCGAAACTTACTTCGGTACCGTGGATCTCGACCAATTTGTCGACAGCAGCACTGCTGCTGAGGTCGCCATTCACAACTGTCAAAGCGTGGTTGTAGAGAGCCGCTCCGAAAGAGCCTTTCTGGATCATTTGCTCTAGCTCCAATCCATTTTCGTCAAGCAGACGAGAACCCAATTTTCCCCCTTCTTCGCCAGCAGCAGGTGCCTCTGCACCTGGATTTTGGAAGCCAGTAGGAGAGTTCGCAGCTTTCACCAATTCTACCAACCAAGTTTCGACCTGACTGCTGTAGCTGGGGAGCGTAACGGAAGAAAGAGTGGAAGGATAGTCAATCGCAGGTACGGTTGTAGTTTGGGCGTTGGATTCTGCATCGTTTACCGCCGAAGTAACGGCAGATAATTCGTCGATTACGGTGTTTTCTGCAGTCACGTTTGCATCGAAAGAAGCGGAAACGTAAGCAGTTGGGATCTCCAAATCAGGAGTGGGTTCATCTGGGGTACAGGCAATCCCTAGGACTGCAAAAGCCAGAACGAGAGACCAGTGATTTACTTTCATTTTCATGTTTAGGGATATGGTTGATGTTGACAGATAATCGAAATAGGAACGCAAAGGTAAAGACTTTGTTTATAATTAATCTAAATAAAAATAGAAAAATCTCAGAAGCGACTTTCTGATCGAATTGGCTTGTTAATTTCTATTTCTACAGAAGGAAGGGAGGAGGCAGAGCTCCTTTTTCAGAGGCCGTTTTCTCCCCAATTGTAGGCGAGGGAATGGCACTCGACAAGTGCAAAAATGAACCTAACATCGTACCTTTATTCCAAATTCTGATTCATGCCAAAACCCCAACCAGCCCCCATCGATCCAGCCGAATTGCCTCAATTGGCGCAATCAGTCATTCGCAGCGCTCGCTTCCCATTTTTGAGCACGATGGATGGCGACCAACCCAGGGTAAGACCCGTCTCTCCCGTCAAAGTGGATGGCTTCACCATCTATGTCGCCAATCTCAAGAGTTATGGGAAAACGGCAGAGATCGCAGCCAATCCCAAAGTAGAACTGAGCTACTTGGATCAGGAACATGATCAGGTACGGATCACGGGAAGGGCAGAGGTCGTGACAGACCGTGCGGTCTTGGAAGATATTTGGGCGAAGAACCGCCTCTTACAGCATTATCTCGGCTCCATCGACAATCCAGAACTGGTGGTCTATCGCATTGTGCCTGACCGAGTACGCTTCATGCGGGAGTGGGCCTTAGCGTATCATGAAATCTCGTTGGAGTCTTCTTCAGATAGTTGAGCATCCTCAACCCGAATACCAATGACTTCCAAAATCTGGCTATTGGGAAATTGGGTAAAGGAGATTTGGTCGGAGATCTTAGAAAAACGAGCGCCCGTCAAGGTGGCATCTTGCCAGCCGCCATTACTTTGGAACTGAATGATGCCCATCTTGGCAAAATTGTCGGCATCTTCCTGACGCAAGAATTTCACCTCCCGAAGGTCTGCTTCCTGAAAGCTCGCTTCGTGCACCTGAACATCGATCAAGGAGGCACCTCGAAGGTCAACTCCCTGCAAATTTGCCGCCTGGAGATTGGCACCATCCAACCGACATCCCCGGAGATCTACCCCCATCAAATTGGCCCCCATCAAGTTGACTCCTTCGAGAGAAATGCCCAATAGGTTGACCTGCCTCAGGTCTGCCCCCGCCAAATTGGCTCCCTTTAGCGTGGTTTGAGAAAGGTCCAATCCTTCCAGCGCAAGTTTTCTTAGATCACTCTGGGACAAATTGGCCCCTCGAAGATGAGTGATTTTTCCGCTGAGGAATCCCAGTTGGGTATTGGCCAGATAGCAATCCGATAAATCAAATTCGTTGACCCCTAACCGAATCAGGCGCTTCAAATTGCCGATGATCCGGGATTTGGCTTCTTCAGACTCCCATTCCCGGAAATCATCTACCTCCTCCAAATAGCGTCGAATGGTGGTTCGCTTTTCGGTAACGCTGTCAAAAATGGCAAGAATGATCCCGAAGAGGAGGATATCGAACAGCATCCCATGAGCTTCTACCAGAATATCCTTCTCATCTGGGCGAATCACAAAATCCAAGGCCAAGATGATGACCATGGCCAGACTTCCCGCAATTAAGTAAAACTTGATTTTGTCCATATCCTGCAGTCGGACTCAAACATACACATTTTCTGAAGCAGGGCAGGCGAAAGGAGATGTATTTTATGTAAAAGTAAAACTATTATGAAAGAATGCCGTACTATTTGGTGTGTTCGGTGTTGCCTTTCGTGAAAAGGGACCGGGAGTAGCAGAGAAGAATCAGTACGACCAATTCTGGAATCCCGGCTCCCCTTTTTGACGTATTCTTACCTATCACTGTGTAAACTGATTGGTGTATGATGGCGTTCTCTTTTTCTAAATCACAGGAAATCGTTGCCTTTGCGCGACGGAGTTATCAAAATCTGACCCAGGCCGCGCGCGATCTGGCTGAATTGCTGCCTCACGGCTTGGAAGCGACCGAAGTAGTTGCATTGGCCCATTTGTCTGAAAAACTATCGGAACCCCGACCGGAATCTGCCGATCATTCCACTCATCAATTGCGAGCATTTGAATTGATGCGGGGGATTCAACGACTCAAACAAGTTGTTTCGCGGGCCTTCGCTGCTCGTCCGGATCGAAAAGCTTCCTACCAATTCTGATTCCCCTTCTGAATGGAAATTTCATGGAGAAAAGTCCTATCTTTTCTCCATGAAACGTCTTTTTTTCCTTTTCCTGTTTGGAATCATCAGCGGGATGCTGCAAGGACAATCCACGGAGGATTCTTACCGAGAATATTTGTACAAAACCATCGACACCGTCGAATTGACCATCGGGGTGTATTCCCCTGATTCAGCGCAATTTTCTGGGGTTCGGCCTGCCATCGTGTTTTATTTTGGTGGGGGATGGAATGGAGGGACGCCGGATCATTTCCGACCTCAGGCCCAGCATTTTGCCTCGCGGGGGATGGTTGCCATTGTGGTGGACTATCGCGTTGCGAAGCGACACGGAACCACGCCCTTCGAATCCTTGCAGGATGCCAAATCTGCCATGCGCTACGTACGAGCTCATGCCGAAATGCTAGGAATAGATCCCAAGCAGATTGTCGCAGGAGGAGGCTCCGCAGGCGGTCATTTGGCCGCGGCTTGCGCCACCATTACCGCTTATGACGATCCTGCGGATGACCTTTCGGTGAGTCCCGTACCCAACGCCCTAGTCCTGTTCAATCCGGTCTATGACAACGGCCCCGATGGATATGGATACGAGAGAATCGGAGATGCCTACCCCAATTTTTCGCCCCTGCACAACCTCAAAATTGGGACTCCGCCTACCTTGGTCTTGTTTGGAACGGAGGACGCACTGGTTCCAGTAGAGACCATCGCAACCTTTCAGGCCAAGATGGACTCCGTGGGCAGTCGATGTGAGACCATTTTGTATCAGGGAGAGAAACACGGCTTCTTTAATACCCGGAATCCCTTTCATTTTCAACAAACCTTGATGGCCGCAGATGTGTTTTTGACAGATTTGGGCTATCTCCCCAACCCCTGAAACTGATCAGGCGGGGATGGCCTGGGCGTCAGATTTTTTCATGAGAAG
>JBCCCJ010000413.1:0-5600 GCA_039033615.1 Bacteroidota bacterium | reverse complement strand
GATGGCTCCCAAGCTGAAGGGATCCAAGCTACCCATCTGTACCAAGACGTTGGCACCTATCCGATTGTGTTAACAGTTACAGATGACCTAGGGCAATCGATGATACCACCATTTTTGTAACCGTTACAGATTCCATGGTGGGAAGTATGACCATCACGAGTTTTACCTTGGTTGATGCTATCACCGATGAGGACTTGATGGAATTGGCTGATGGCGACACCATCGACATTACTCAAACTTTTACCGATCGCTTCAACATCCGCGCCAATGTCATTCCTGACACAATTGGTAGCATTGTGTTTGATCTCAACGGCAGCATCACCGATGAAAATGAAGCTCCTTATGCTCTCTTGGGCAATATCGGCCCAGATTATCGGGGAGAACAATTCGCGCTTAGTGCCTACACCTTAGTTGCTACTCCATACACGGGTCTCAATGGGAGCGGTGTAGCGGGAGTTCCGCAGATTGTCCAATTTGATATTGTCGAAAACCCAACCAAGGTAATCGGACTAGGGTTGTATGACGCCACTACAGATCAATTGCTTGGTCCACTTTCAGATGGCGATGTGTTGGATCTTTCCCAGATTGGTTCTGACTTGAGTATCAAAGCCATTACTTCTCCTGACTCTGTAGGTAGCGTTCAATTCCGTCTATTAGGTGATGCGAATGAAGTGAGCCTGGATAACACAATTCCTTATGTCTTTCCCGGTGACAATCAAGCAGGCGATTTTTCGGCTTACGCTTTTGCTCCTGGCAGTTACCAGGCAAAAGCAACTTCCTGGAAACATCCCAATGGCAAGGGCATGCGCGGGAGAGAATATACTGCAAACTTCACGGTTATCTCCAGTGCCAGAGCGGCTCGGCCTGATTTTCAATCAGCAAATAGCCTAACCCTCTACCCCAATCCAACGAACGGGAAATTAATCGTCAATTGGAAAGGCAATGACAAAAATCCGATCAGCCTAGAAATCTATTCTTTGGTGGGACAAAAAGTCTGGAATCAGCAGGTCCAACAAGTAGATGGAAACTGGAGCGAAACTATCAATCTGGAATCACTTCCAAGTGGCACCTACGTTCTGAAGTTTACTCAAGGTAGCTACCAAACCAATCAGTTCTTCCAGCGAAACTAACCTTTCATTTTTTGACCCATTGTATTTTCTCAGGCCCCCTTTGTCCTATGCGACTAAGGGGGTTTTGCTAACTTACGTTGAACCATAGAGATGCTGACACAGTATGAGTGTCTGCTCCCCTTCCTCAAAAGCGATACCCTACGCTCATTGAAGGAGAGGGAGTGGTAGGAAAACTGACATATCTACAGCAAGATGAGAGAGGGGGAAGGTTGGTATCCACATAACGAGGGAAGCGATCAAAAAAAGTCCCCTCCCTTTCAAATAAAAAAGGAGGGGAAGGTAGTTTCATCTATCGCCCACTTAGGCTTCGTCTAAGAACGGATAGCGATAGTCATGAGACGGAACAAAGGCTTCTTTGATGGTGCGTGGCGACACCCAACGCAACAAATTCAGGTAAGACCCTGCTTTGTCATTGGTGCCGGAAGCGCGGCCTCCGCCAAATGGTTGTTGTCCGACGACTGCTCCGGTTGGCTTATCGTTGATGTAGAAGTTGCCTGCGCAATTCTGCAGGCGCTTGGCTCCCGCTTCGATGGCGTAGCGATCTTGAGCAAACAGAGCACCAGTCAAGGCATACGGGCTGGTATCGTCCAAGATGTCGAGGGTTTCCTCGTATTGGTCATCTGCATAGCGATACACCGTCAGCACAGGACCAAAGATTTCCTCGCACATGGTAAGGAACTTAGGCGTCTTCGCCAGTACGATGGTAGGCTCAATGAAGTAGCCCTTGGATTTGCCATAGCCACCTCCCTGGATGATTTCGGCATCATCAGAAGCTTTCACCCGGTCGATATAGTTCGCGATCTTGTCAAAGGCCCGCTCGTCGATCACCGCATTGATGAAATTGGAGAAATCAGCGGGATCGCCCATTTTGAAGGTCTGCACGTCAGCCAGTACCCGATCCATCACGGTATCGTACAAGCTATCGGCCAGATATACCCGCGATGCAGCGGAACACTTTTGCCCCTGAAACTCAAATCCACCGCGCGAAATGGCCACAGCAGAAGCGATGGGATCAGCGGATGGGTGGATCACGATGAAGTCCTTTCCCCCGGTTTCTCCCACGATTCGGGGATATGATTTATAGGTACCAATGTTTTGGCCGATGGTCTTCCACAAGTGCTGAAATACCCCGGTAGATCCCGTGAAGTGCAAGCCTGCAAAATCACGGTGATTGAATACGATGTCTCCGGCTTCTGGCCCGTCGGTATAAATCAAGTTGATGACGCCATCGGGCAAACCCGCTTCTCGCAGCAATTCCATCACAATCCAGGCCGAATAGATCTGGCTATCGGCCGGTTTCCACACACAGGTATTGCCCATCATGGCAGCAGCAGCTGGCAAATTGGCGGCAATGGAAGTAAAATTGAAAGGCGTAATACAGAAGACAAAGCCTTCTAATGGGCGGTATTCCAGGCGGTTCCAAATCCCAGGGGCCGAGTTGGGCTGATCCTGATAAATTTGGGTCATGTATTCGACATTGAAGCGGAAAAAGTCCGCCATTTCAGCTACTGCATCAATCTCTGCCTGGTAAATGTTCTTGGATTGAGCCAACATGGTTCCGGCATTCATGCGCGCGCGAAAGGGACCACTCAACAAGTCTGCAGCCTTCAGGAAAATGGCCGCCCGATGTTCCCAACTGGTGGCTTCCCAAGCGGCCTTGGCGGCCAAGGAAGCGTCGATGGCCTGCTTCACATGACTCGCATCTCCCCGGGAGTAATGGCCGATCACATGTTGATGATCATGCGGAGGGGAAAGAGGTAAACGGTTGTTGGTGCGTACTTCTTCGCCGCCAATGAACATGGGGATGTCCATCACTTCCTGAGACATGTGGGCGAGGACAGCTTTCACTTCCTTTCGCTCAGCGCTACCGGGTGCGTAACTCAGGACGGGCTCATTTTTGGCTGGCGGAACCTGAAAAAATCCTTTTAGCATATGGATGATTTTGGGGGTGAGATTCAGAGCGCAAAGGTAAGAAAAAAAGAGGTGGAGTTGAGGAGGGAAACGGGACTGCTACACAGCGGGATACGAGACACGGGATTTGCCGCTGGCAATTGCACCTTGTTCTTACAGGCCGAGAAAGGGGTTTCGCATGCGAGGGATGCCGCCTAATGCTGAACCGACGAATGACGAATGATGATCGGATGTTGCCTGCGGCAAGCGAGAGTGGGCGAAAGGGCCTGAGCTTGCGAAGGGTCTGGAACGAAGTGGAAGACGGGAGCGAACGCGGAGCCCGACAGCACACGACCTCCTGAGCGATTCTTATCGCTCAGGAGGTCTCGCCCAAATCCAAAACTCCTCTCCTACTCTATTCAGGATACGCCACCGCGATCACCCCATTGGCCTGGGAGAGTCGGAGGGTTTCGTTTTCTCCATATAGCAGCACGTCAAAAGAGACCGCTAGCTGTTGGGTGGGATCGCCAGCCCGATTGTCTTGGTAGGCCTGAGAGCTCAGGACTTGGAAGAACTGTTCTGCGCCTTGCTCTCCCAGGTCAGAGGAGAACAGTTCTCCATCGGCATCCCGCCAGCGGACGCTTACCCGACCGAATTGGAAGGGATCGGGAATACTGGTTTTTTCTACCTGATAGGTAAAATTGTGTTCACACAATACTGGGTCGGCGGCCACATTCTTGCAAATCTGACTCCGACAACCCGCGCCGTCGGTGATGGTGAGACATACGGTGAACAAGCCCGTATCTGGGAACGAGTAGCCGGGATTGCCGAGGCTCGCCCCAAATCCATCGCCAAAGTCCCAGCGATAGTCAATGGGACGTTGGCCAGTGGCCGCATTTTGAAAGGCTACAAAGGTAGAATTGGGCCAGAGCTCATGGGTGAAATCAGCCTTGCACGGCGCTTCTTCCAGGGTGATGTCGTTGCAAATTTCGGTGATACATCCACTGGCATCTACCGTTTCCAAACAAACGGTGGTTTGAATCAAGGTGGTATCGGAGTAATCATGCACTGGATTGAGGCCAGATCCTATGGTTCCATCGCCGAAATCCCATTCGAAGGTTTCGTTGCCTATGCCTGATTCGTTGGAAAAAGCGACCCGATAGACAAAATCTCCGTCGGCCCCTTCTTCTTCATAAAAAAGGTACGCCCCGGTGGCCAGACTTTGGCTGGGGTCCACGGAAGCGCCCTCATTGCTGACCTGCACATCCCGAAAAATGATTTCCAGGCTCTCGGGACACTCCAGACATTCTGTAGGGGAAAATACCCCTCGAAAGCTGTATAGATTCTCTGGTTCCCGCTGGTAGTCCGTGTGGAGATAATAATCGTTTTCTCCTGCGGTCAAGCTTAGCTCTCCTTCTCCCAATTGCCCAGCCAGGTAGAAGACTGGCTGTTCGATGACTTCATCCGGCAAAGTTGGCTCACCGCAGCTCCCCCACAACACCAAAAGGCTCGCTGCCAATATGTATGTCCATTTTTTCATTTTCATGGAGATCAAAAGTTCCACAAGTCATAGGTGAGTGTGGCGCGAAGTTGCAGATTCTGCATGGGGGCGGTAGGCTCATAAAATGACCCATCCAGCACCTTGGTCAGGCCAGCCTGACCTTGGAGACCAATCAAGCATCCTTTCCCCAAGTAGTAGCGATAGCCAAGGGTAGGTCTGAGTTGCCAGGGGCGAAATCCTTGGCGGTACCCCCAACGGGTTTCACTCATCGCTTGAGCCTCCTCAAAACTATTCGCGGCGCTGGTGGTCCATTGGCTGCTTACCTGAGCCAAATAGGCTCCGTTCATTCCGAATTGGAAAAAGTGTCGGTTTCCGAATCTCCGTTCCACCAAGAGGGGAACTTCTACGAAGTGCAGACTTTGGGGCGTAAGGGTTTGGGTTTCGGATTCAAAGCCGAAGCCGAAGGAGCGAGAGGGAAAGCTTTTGGTTAGTTGTTCCACTCCCTGTTGCGCATAGTTCAGGCCGATATGGATTCGCCACTTGGGTTGAATGGCGTAGGCGTAGTGAAGACCAAGTTGAGGGCGACTGAGCCAATTGGCCTGCAAGACATCTTCGCCCATGCCAGCATTCATGATCAAACCTATCTGTACTCCCAAATGGTGGCGAAGGAATCGCTCCTTAGCATAAGGCTCAACTGTTTGAGGCAACAGAGGTCGAATGGAAAATGGAAGTTCATGAGGGAGAATTGACAATCGGCTGATGGAGGGAAAGAGGGACACATATGTTTCCGCTGAAGAAAGGGAACTGAATTCCTTCCCAAGCTTGCCAGTTTGAGGCGTAGGTTCAAAAGGCAGGACGAGCAGCAATTCAGCACTACTGGCTGAACCTTGATCTTGGGATACTTTTCCACCCCCTACGCCCCTGCCTGCGGGGGACAGCCTTGGCTGTGATCCCTGAGCCAAATGCAATTCGGCACTACTGGCTGAACCTTGATCTTGGGATACTTTTCCACCCCCTACGCCCCCGCCTGCGGGGGACAGCCTTGGCTGTGATCCCTGAGCCGAATGCAATTCGGCACT
>JBCCCJ010000412.1:0-5627 GCA_039033615.1 Bacteroidota bacterium | reverse complement strand
CGATCTTTCAACTGAATCAGGGTGTCTTCTACGATCCGACTCACACCGCCACGAGAAGGGTAATACTTAACGCCAAGGATGGCAATCTTCGGTTTACGCGTCATGATAAATGATTCTCAAAAAGCCTTTTTTTTTACTAGCAGGCAGCCAATATTCTCTGATTGCCAGCTAGATACAGACAGGTATCCCGAGAAACAAGGGAGTTTGCTTCAAGAGTTCAAACTGCTTGTTCCGAGGTATAATCCGGGACTTGATTGGTAAGGAACGGAGGATGACCGGACAGCGTATTCTTCAGAGGTTTTCCACCAATTGAAGGTAGTTGCGCTGAAAGGTCTCATAGGAATATTCAGAGGTGATTCTCTGATAGCTGTGTTGGCCCATGCGCATCCGCAATTCATGGGAGCTGACCAACTCATACAAACTAGCCGCGAGGCCCTCTACGTCAGAAAGGGGCAGCACAAAGCCGTTTTTCCCTTCCTGGATCAAATAGCGGTTGTCGCCTGCATCTGTCGCCACGAGGGGCAGCGAATAGGTCATCGCTTCCATCACCGTATTGGACAGACCTTCAAACAAAGAACTGCAGAGATATACATCTGCCTGCTGGTACAATTCCGGTACATTCGGTGGATTGAGATGCAGCTCGATGTGAGCTTCCATCCCGTACTCCTTGATCCAAGAGCGAATCTGCTCTTCCATCTCTCCGTAGCCCACGATGTGGTACTTCACCTTGACTGGGAGGACATATTGCTGCATCATTTGGTACACGGTCCGAATGGCAGTCAAGTAGTCCTTTTGGGCCACAAACCGCCCCACCGTGATGATGTGCACCTCTTTCTTCTCAGGCCGCACGATGGGCTTGACCTTGATCTCAATGCCATTGGGCATCACGAGGAAGGAGTCCTGCTTAAAGCCGTAGTCCTTCAGGTAGGTCTTGCCCGCGTGAGAATTGGAGATGGAATAGTTCAGCACCTTGTTGTGCATGAATTTCATCGCCCGCCGTTTGTGTCCCGCCACCCAGGCATTCCGCAAGCCTCCAAAGAGGTGCTTGACGCCACTGAATCGCCCGACGATCCCCGAAAAGAAGGTATCACTGGGCAGGTGGGCAAAGACGACGTCGATGCCATGTTGTTTCACAAACTTCCGAAAGGCCAAGGCTTTTTTCAGCACATTCCCTTCGAGAATTTGCAATTGAATCTGCTCCCGTTCGACGGTTCGCAGGTGTTTTTCAAGCAAGGGGTCTTTGTCCAGGACAAAGAGGTAGGTGTCGTGATGGTCTTTCAAGGCTTTGGTCAACAGAAGGCTCTGCTTTTCAGCTCCTCCGTTGGCCAATGAGCGAATGAAGACACAAATTTTCTTCCCCTTCATACATTAAATATGTACCAGTTCTGCCTCCGCTTCTTCGGGCGTGTCAGATGCCTCCAACTCTTGTTGAGCCGCCTCGCGAAGGTTGCGCGCGCCCAGGATGTTGGGGTACACCAGCACCCCGATGATGAGGGCAAAGACTGGTTCGAAATACAAATTTTCGTAGGTGTAGTAGAGGAGGGTCATGACCACCCAGGCCTTTCGAGTCAATTTGAACTCTTTGGTATCGGCGAGGGGGTCTTTGGGTTTCCAATAATAGATGGCAAATAAGAACGCAAATTGCATAAACAGGCCCAGAAGGCCGATTTCTGCGATATACATCCCCAGAGAAAGACGACCGATGGTGTAGCCAGGATACCTGGCTTCCAACCAGCCCATCGCTCCGGGCATATTACTGTGTTGGGTAGCTCCTGGGCCCAATCCGATGAAAAAGGCGACCGGATCATCTGCCACGAGGTTGTAGGCAAATTCCACCGAGGCTCCTCGCAACAATTGTCCAGAAGGAGCAAACTTTTGATGCTTGAGCTTCCCCCCAAAAATGTATCGCCTGATGTATTCGGGATTCCCCATTGCATCGGAGAAGCTTTCCTCATTCGAATCTTCGTAGGTGGTGTTGTAGAAACTGTTGAAGATCATCGCTACCAAGCCTACCATGGCAAAGCCGATAAAGACCTTCCCAAAGTTCCGCATCACCGTTTTGAAGCCAGCAATCTGCACCACAAAGGCAATCACAACGCCCAGGAAGATGAAGCCGGCTTTGTTGTTCCCCATTGCAAGGGACAACATCATGATCAGCAGCACCACATTGTTGGGCAGGAGGGTGATGACCTCTTTGCCTTCCAACCAATAGGCCAACACAATGATGATCACCGCCAATTGGAAGTACAGATAGATGCCATCCACCGGAAAGAGCCCGGCCACCATGTCTCCAGAGCGACCTTGCAGCATCACGAAGAAGACCCGTTGGAACATCGCAGCGGCACTCGAAGCCAAGCCAGCGTAGACCACATAGCCAAACAGCTGGTGCTTGTCATAGATGAAGTACACCGCCTTGAGCATCGTCATGAAGGCAAAAATCATGATGAAGCCCCGCTGCGCCACCACCAAAGCCGGGACCGCCGTCCCATTTGCAATGAGGGAGATCACCGAGACCGCCAGAATCCCAAAGTACGTTCGCTTCATCGCCCGGGAAATCTGGGGTTTTCGCTCGGTCATCACCAGGAAGGTGAGCAGCGCAAACCCCACCATCGTCAACACTGGCAGCCAGCGTAGGATGGTCGGAATATTGAAGAAATACCGTTTGATGTAGTCGATGGGGACAAATACCAGGATGAAGGCGGTCCAGAAAATGGTCCGTTTACTCTGAATCAAAATCAGAGCCGCCAACAAGACGGTGAGTCCGCCACCGAGTAAAAAAACGTAATTATCCATTCAAGTGAGGATCGGAATCAGGAGATAGGGAAAGGGCTTGTCCATTGGTAGAAGGCGAATCGCTGACCAGGGGTTGAGCCGTGGTACTGGAATCAGACGTGATGCCTAGCAAATGTTCCACGCGCTTTTCCCAGGTATAATGAGCGAAGAAGTCTTGCTGCGCTTTTCGACCCAGTCGTTCCCGCAATTTTTCGCTGTCCTTCACCCGACGAATCTGCGCTACCCAGCTCTCTGGATCGGTCGATTTGGCCATCAGGCCATTTTCATCATGGTGCAGCACTTCCATCAACACCGGCAGGTCCGAACAAATGATGGGCTTGCCTCCGGCCATGTATTCAAACAACTTCAGCGGCGACATCCAAGAAGCGATGTCTACTTTGGAGTCTCCCACCAATACCTTTGGCTGGTAGGGCGCCAACACCACGTCAAATTCCTCCATAACCTCGTAAATCCGGTCGGGACTCACAAATCCGTGCAGGATGAGGTTCTCAGAATTGGTGTCCTTTTGCCAGAAGTCCAATTCGTGGGGCTTGCCACCCACCACGTGAAATTCACAATCTGGCATCAGAGGGGCCAGCTTGGAGATCATGCCCATGCCTTTGCCTGGGTAGAGGCTCCCGATGTAACCGACCTTAAAGGCGCTGGATTTTTGCTCGTAGGTGGGATTGGATAGCAATCGCTCTGGCAACTGACTGACATCTGCGCCGTCATGAGCCACCACGGTTTTGTTGCGGACCAAGTCGCCGAACAGGCGGGCGTATTCCTTGGCCAAGGCCTCAGAAATGACGACAAGTTGCTCAAAGTGGCGGGACTGAAAGATTTTTTTCTGGAGCCAATGCTGGAACTTGCCCGTAGGAGGTTGGTGGATCTCCAAGCTCATGGGGGCTTTCACCAAGCCCAACCAAGCCATGATCCCCAATACGTAAAAGTCCCGTCCGAACAGGTAAAAGCCCGGTTTTTCCTTTCTCAATTGGCCCGTGATCTTCATGGCCTGAAGAAAACGCCGGACTTTGCGGACCTTGGGCGTCTGAATGCGACGCACTTCAAAACTAGGGTCCACCCCGTAGTAGGTATAGATATCATCCACCTCCTCTCCGCTATGACGGGCAAACAGCACCACTGAATCGCAGTAGCGCGAGAAGGCCCGGCACATCTTCATCACTTGGATGCTGTTGGCTTCTTTGGAAGGAATCAAGGAATTGCTGAGATAAAAGAGTCTCATGTGGTAATCGGATTCAGAAGAACTGATTCTAGTTTATCAACCGCTCGGCGGATGTCAAAATGTTGATGAGCGAAAGTCTCACATCGCTCGGAGGCAGTAGTCCAGGCTTCCGGCTGATCCATGATCTGCTGGATAGCGGCACACATATGGTCGAGGTTCGACTCCAGATGTCCCAATCCATGTTCAGAGATCATGCCATCTGGATCTACATTCAAAGAAAAAACCGGAACGCCCCGCAACCATGCTTCGATGAAGGTATTGGAAAAGCCTTCCACGTCGCTGGTACTGACAAGCAACTTCGCTTGCCTCAGCAGTCCATGAACGGCTTCGGAAGGCTGATGGCCCATCAATTCCAGGTTGGACAGGTCCTTGGCTTCCCGCTTCAATCGCTCAGAGAGGTCATCTTCGGTCAATTTGCCGATGAGTTTGAATTCATAAGGCTGATCGGCCAATTTGCGAGCGAGCTCCAGCAGGAGTTCAGGGCGCTTGAAGTGCTTGATTCGCGCGATCCAGAGGATCATGTTTTTCCTGCCTTCTGCTTCCAAAGGAGCGGTTTCCAGCGGGTGCGCATTGTAGATGTGCTCCCCATCCATCCCAAGGGCTTCCTTCAAGGCTCGTTTTTGATCCTGAGTTTGGACCAACACCCGATCTACGTCTTTCAGGGAGCGAAAAAAGAAGAATTGCTCCACGGAAGCATAGATCTTCATGTGCAACTTGAGGTAGGTTTCCCGAAATTCTTTGTAGTAAAACTGAGAATCCCGAGAGAAGGCAAATAGAACCTTTCCGCCTACTTCTTTGGCATAATGGGTGATGAATGGCAGGTAGGCCAGGGTCGCTCGGTTGTACCAAACGTCTGCCTTGATTTCATGCATCTTGTGGCCGATGCTCCCGCCATTCTGCCATTTGAGATAGCTCTTTTTGCGAGGGATGCCATGAACCAGGATGCCGTTCATCTCTTTGGTCTCCGTCTGATCGGATTCCCGCAGATAATGCACCACCCAACCGCGCTGGAGGAGCTCCTGAGCTAGGTAATAACATTGGATTTCTGCTCCCCCGCTGTATTCCAGGTGGAAATGTGGCAAGATGAAACAGATGGAACGACCTTGGGTCATGATGATTAACTCAACAAATATTTGGATTTGGGAAGGAAGGAATCCTTTTCGTAATAGTCAATGCCAAACACCTCCAAGATCTCAAAGGTCTTGTCAATCTGGGCATCGGTCACTTTGGCTTTCCATTTCTCAATGAGCCAGCGTTTGCTTTCCTGTAGCTTGCTCTCATCCCGAAGAATGGCCTGGGATTCTGAATTGGACTTCGCCGTAGAGTTGGAGGCTTTGTTCAAGCGACCAAACATCAATTCCGGCTTTTCAAACCCAAA
Source organism: Bacteroidota bacterium (assembly GCA_039033615.1). GTDB lineage: Bacteria > Bacteroidota > Bacteroidia > J057 > J057 > JBCCCJ01. Next base: position 234 of record JBCCCJ010000412.1, on the reverse strand, counting down.
GCGATCAATCAGAGAGTTGATCACCGTTACAGGCTCGATCACCATCTGCTCATAGGAAATGGTCAGCCAGTCTTGGTTCAGATTCCGCAGCGGAGCGGCATTTTGGAAACACCAATCGACCACGGCCTGCTCAAATTTGTCTCCCTTGTGGAAGATCTCCCAGGCATAGTTGATCTGGGCTTCGGTGAAGTGCTCGTTGGCACCTGCTTCCAGAAAAGCCTTCAAGCGCGGATG
>JBCCCJ010000411.1:0-5635 GCA_039033615.1 Bacteroidota bacterium | reverse complement strand
GGCCTAACCCGACGCTGGTTGACGTCACAGAGCGGACGGAATGTGGCGCGATCAGCGTGGTCTGGCTGAAAATCTGCTCACTCAGTTGTTGGAAGTCTTTGTTGGTCCAATCTGCCACCTTGCCCCAAGCCAGATGCTCGTTGATGTGTGCGACCAATTCTGCTAAGGCGGACGGAAAAAAGGGCTTCATAAGTGGTGAAAACTGCTAGGATCAGGCTTGAACAGGAATGATTGAACTTGAACAAGGACGGAACATTCCTGAGCAAAAACAGCCCCGTACCTTGACCATCAACCAAAAGTACTGATAAAAACAAAACAAGATCCTCATGAACCATTTCATTCGACCATCGCTGCTGTTCGCTCTATCTATCCTGTTGTTGTCTCTGGCATCTGCCCAGAAAAACAGTTCAATCTCGGTGCCGCTGACCGAAGATGCCTGGCTTACCCGCGACGGTCAGGTAGAATTCTTCGACTACAAATCCACCCGCGCCGTCAAATCAGCCAACGATGGCTATTTCAACCTCCTGCTGAAAGAGCAGGAATTTTCGACGGGAACCATAGAGTTTGACGTGGAATTGAGCGGCAATGGCTTTCCCGGCATCAATTTCCACATCGGTCCGGATACGGTCAACTCCGAGGTCTATTATCTGCGGCACTTTGGCAAGCCCGATCCCCTCCGCCGAACCACCATGCAATATGCGGCGGTGCTAGACGGGGTCAACCTCTGGGACATCACCGATGACTATCAAGCGGCGGCAGCCTTGCAAGAGGGGGAATGGAATCACGTCAAGCTGGTGATTTCCGAGAATCAACTCCGTGCCTACGTCAATGACATGGACGAGCCAGCCCTCCACGTTCCGGCCCTAGAAGGCATCCACAAAAATGGAGGTATTTCCCTCTCTGGCAATGTCATCTATGCCAATTTGGTGCTGCATCCTGGCCAGACCGAAGACCTCCCAGACGTCGCTGGCTATGATCCCACCTCCAACGATCCCCAATACCTGAGAAATTGGGAGGTTTCCGAGCCGCTGGATTTTCCCTTTGGGCGTGATCTCTTGATGGGCATTCCCTACAATCCTGGTGTAGCCATTGACACTACTTTCTTGAACGAAAGCACCACTTGGAAACCCATGCAAGCCGATCGCCGGGCCTTGGTCAATCTCACGGCGCGCTATGGAGCCACCCCCGACGGTCAACGCCGGGTGGTCTGGCTCAAAACCACCGTCGAATCCGCCACCGCTCAGGAAAAATTGCTGCGACTCGGCTTCCGGGATGAAGTCTGGGTCTTCATAAATGGCCTACCCCTCCACGTGGACAAAAATTATTATGGCGCACCCGGCATGAAAGATCCCATCGGCCGCTGTAGCCTCGCCAATGCTGCCTTTGACGTGCCACTTCAGGAAGGTAAAAACGAACTCCTCATTGGTCTCACCAATTACTTCTATGGCTGGGGTCTCCTCGCCCGCTGGGAAGAAAATGGGGGCTTGAGCTATTGAGAGGGATGAGCAAATAAGCGGACGAGAAACCGCTTATTTGCTTTTTGTCGCGTCCCAAATCCCTTCGTGAATCAGGAAGGGAAGAAAATCGTATCTTGAAGCAAAAGCAGGTTTCTTATGAATCTTTCTCTGTCCGATCATCAACTCAAGCAACTGATCAAAACTGCCCTGGTTGAGGTACTGACTGAACGGCAAGACCTCCTCGCGGAAGCGATGCGGGAAGCGTTGGAGGACTATGCCATGGGCCAGGCCATCGAAGAAGGGATTGAGCATAAGCCCGTCCCTCGTGAAGAGGTATTTAAGCTGTTTGATCAAATCGACTGAGATGGAGATCATCTACGAGCGTAAATTCCTCAAAGACGTCGGGAAAATCAAAGACCCAACGGTCCTCAAACGCATCAAGAATAAGCTGGAAGAAATTGAACAGATTGTCGAAGACCATGAAGATGACGAAGAGGCACCTGAAATCCCTGGAATGACCAAGCTGCAAGGGTACGATTATTACTATCGAGTTCGGGTAGGTGAGTTTCGGTTAGGCATCAGCATCGAAATCAGCCTAGATGAAATAGAAGATGTTGTTCGCTTTGTCCGCTGTTTGCACCGGAAAGACATCTATAGATTTTTCCCGTGAACCAAAATGAAGCCCTCCTCGCCCGCTGGGAGGAAAATGGGGGCTTGAGCTATTGAGAGGGATGAGATATTGGCGTACCTACGGCACGCAAAGTCTTGACTTTGGAGGCGCTGCTACTACCCAAATGAAGTCCCTACAGGACCAGCCTTTGGCTTCATTTCATTTCTTGGAACCGCCAATCGCCCTGCTCAGGACGAGGATATGGGTAGGAGTGATCTTTGATCCTCGGATCAGGCGTGCCGTAGGTACGCCCATGTGAATAGCAATATGTCATCATTTCAAAAAAGGGGCCTCTTCGTTGATGGGAGGTTCCTTTGTTAGTTGTGGGATTTTGGAGAAATTGAGGGAGGCAAGAGCATGCGCCTATCGGGCAGGTTCTCCATCAATCATCAGATGAAACAACCCTTATCCCTCCCCTCTTTCATCGAACAGCATTACCCCCTCGAAGAGGTCCGCATCGCATCAGTCCTCCAGGAAAAAGGAGGCAGATCCGTCTTGTTGATCCACTCGAAGCAGGGCGCCTTTGTCTATAAAGAATCCAATGCCGCCAAGACTCAGGAGGAAATGGCGCGAGAGATGTTTGTATTTGATTTTGCGGAGCAACATGATTTCCTTCACCTGCCCAAATTGTTGAAGACCAGAAGGGGAGAGAGTTTTGTAAAGAGAGAACAAGGCTATATCCACCTGATGAGCTTCCTTGAGGGAGGCATGCCAGAGAATGATGCTCCCACTTGGGCCAGAATTGGCGCACTCACCGCTGCGCTTCATGCCCTGCCCGATTATCCCTACCAGACCGCTTTCAGTCCCGCCTCAGAAGTCCACACCCATGAAGCAGTCGCCAGAGATCTGCCCTTTGGACAAGAATATTTAGCAATTGCCAATCGCTTGCCTGATTTCAGTCAGTGCAGCCGATCCCTGATTCATACCGACATCGGGCGGCACAATATGGCCCAAGATCAGGCGGGCAAGCTGTATTTTCTCGATTGGGATGGAGTAGGGGTAGGCATCAGGATTCTGGATGTGGGTTTTCCTCTGCTTTCGCAGTTCTTAGGAGCGGACTTGAAGTTTCGAGCCAAACACGCAGCCGCCTTCTATCATGCCTACTTCCAGCATCGAACCCTTCCTGCCACTGACAAAGACCTGATCTTCGACGCGGCACTGTTCTTTCAGTTGATATACCTACCTTATGGGGAGATTGACAAAAACTGGCAGAAAATTCAATTTGCCCTAGAGAAAAAAGAGGAAATCATTGCTGTCATTCCCCTGTAAAGTACCTCCATTCATGCGTTCTCACGTGCCAACCAACTTCTCGAATCATTCCTCCCGACAACAAGCGCCCCAAGAAAGACCGCAAGGGGGAAATTGGCAGGTCAACGCGGCTTTGTTGCTCGCCTGTCTGCTTGGTCTGGGTCCCTCTATCTTCGCACAGGCTGGCTGGATCACCGAACTTCCCGACATTGGCACCTTTTCTTCCCCTCGGGTGACGGACCTGAATTTGGATGGGGTGAAAGACATCGTCATGGGGGCAGGCCGTTTGGAATTCCAGGCGTGTGATTCGGCGGTGATCGCCTTGGATGGGAAGACCGGAGAATTGCTCTGGCAGGTATCGGCCAGCGATCAAATGTTTGGTTCGGCGATTTTTCAGGACATCACTGAGGATGGAGTAGCGGACATCTTCATCGGGGGCCGCTCTGCCGAATTGATCGCGATTGACGGAACCAATGGAGCGGTCATCTGGCGTTTTCTCACCAGCAACAAACAAACCAAGGTCAACTGGTTCAATTTCTACAACCCGCAATGGATCGCCGATCAGGATCAAGATGGGTGGCGCGACCTGCTCGTCTCTAACGGCGGCGACGTAAACGCTGCCCCCCACGATCCCAATCGGCCAGCGGGCTATCTTGCCATCATCAGTGCGAAAACTGGAAAAATCCTCTCCCAGGCGCTCATGCCAGACGGGAGGGAAACTTATTTGTCGCCCGTGGTCCTTCCGGCCAAAACCGCACAGGAAACCGAAATTCTGTTTGGCACGGGCGGAGAAACCATTGGCGGGAGTTTCTACCTGACCTCCTTGGCCGCAGTCTTGCAGGAAGATTTGTCGGCGGCCATTCGCCTGGATAGCAGCGCCAACAAAGGCTACGTGGGGCCGCCCGTCCGAGTGGATGTGACCCAGGATCAGGTGCTGGACATTGTAACCAATTCGGTCGATGGCCGCTTGATGGCCTTTGATGGAAAGGATCACCGCAAATTGTGGGAAATAGAGATTCCGGGAACAGAGAGTTACAGTTCAATCACGGTCGGCAACTTCACCTCGGATGGCATTCCGGACGTTTTTGTTTCCTACGGGAGAGGGGTCTGGCCCAATTTGGAGTGGGGCGTACAAGTCATGGTGAACGGAGCCAATGGAACGATTGAATTCAAAGATTCCCTGGGCTTTTATCAGAATGCCACCCCTTTGGCAGCGGACGTTACGGGAGACGGCATTGATGAAGTGTTGATGAGCCTGAACTCGATGGAAATCAATGAGTTGGGACAACGCTTTTTCTACACCTCCTTGGTCGTCATCGGATTTGTTACCAACGAAGCCATTCCCATCACCCACAACCTGAATGGCAGCAACCTCTCCTCGACTCCTTGGATTGGAGATTTGGACAACAATGGCTTTCTGGACATTCTCTACCTTCACGGAACCAACCATCGGGCTACCTATGATTTTGGCGGGATGAACGTCCAACGCTTCGATACTCAGATTCCGATCTACCAAACGATCAAATGGGGCTCTTATCAAGGAAGCGACTATACTGGGGTATTCTGCCCGGACTGACAAGCGTACTTTGTCAGCCAAGTGAATCACGTTGTGAGGCAGGGAAAACCGCCACACCACTGGACATTTCTTGAATCAGCTTTGGGTTGTTGGCCAAACATGACGTCGCCTGTCCCGCACCGCTCGGCGGTATCTTCGACAAGCTGGATTTCGCAAGCTCAACCGGCCTGCCTTTTTGAGCGCCCAAAAAGGCAGGAAAAAGGCGTCGAAGTCCCAGCCCAACCCGCTTTTCCTCCCTAACCTTCCCGATTCTCGGGACAGGCTGGACGCAGTTTATTCCAAAGAAATCGTAACAGCCAACCCGCTTTTGTGGTGATTACTACGCTTTGAAGCAATGATTTGGACTTTTGCCCAGTGGTGTGGAAAACCGCCCTGCTGAGCGAAGCCTTTGGCAGTAGCAAAGCTTTGCCCAACATAAGACCACCTGCTAACAATCTTATAGAAAATCGCCCCTATATTCCGTTGATTGGGTAGATTTACTTGTGCTTGGTCTCTAGTTACTCAAAGACCCTTTTTGCTTAGGAACATTCGAAAAATAACTTCCTCTTTTCGCGCGGTTATTTCGTTTCAGGTCCCATTCAAGTCTGGGGAAGGGGCCCTAGACTTGAAGCAAAAAACCGACTTTGGCGGGCCAAGGGAGGCTTTTTTTGACGAAGAACTGGGACGAAAGAACAAGTGAAAAGG